>NZ_JBEBMH010000080.1:0-2873 GCF_040081985.1 Mesorhizobium yinganensis
GACGCTCACACAGGCCCGCACCGCCATCACCGCATGGAAGGAGGACTACAACCACCACAGACCACACTCGGCCCTCGGCAATATGCCGCCAGTCGAGTTCGCAATCAAATCCACGCTGGAAAAACAGGCCGCATGAGGCCTAAATCGAAACCCAGGACTCTCCCTCAAGCCGGAGGAGATTGGGGTCTCACGTCACGTCGCCAAAAGCCCCGAAATCACACCAAAAGCTGCGTCTCTGCAGGCCACATCAAAGGCCAAGGGTCTGCTAAGTCTCGGAAATCTCAAAGTTATTCCGTGACGGCAGAGACGGTGCATTTTTGAGAGGACTGGGTGGTGCAGCCACCAGTTTGGATAGAACCCGTCTCTGCTGAAATTCCCTGATAACAGGGAAAATACAGGGAAAATTCGCAAATTTGCCTGCCACATCGGCTTTTGCGCCACAAATTCGCACGCAAGATCAATGGCTTGGCATAAATTTCCCTAGGCGAAATATCAGGGAAAACTGCCTGAAAAGCGTTGTCGAAACCTGGGAACGGATTGTCGTTGTCCGGGATGAGATTGTCGTTAGGTGGGAACACATTGCTCCAAGCCGGGAAGGTATTGCGCTTGGTCGTTTGAGCCTTGTCCGTTGGTGGGAAGCGATTGCGCTCACGCGAGATGGCTTTGTCGTTTGGTGGGATGCGATTGTTGTTGAGCGGGACACGTGTACGTTTGGCCGCAATGTCGAATGTTGGCACTTCTATCGAGGCTGGCAAGAACGTAGCGACCTTTGCTTACGTGTTGCAGGTCGCATCGTATGGGGCGGGCGGGAGAAGAACGGTGCATTCGAGCTTTGCTGACGCTGTTCGGCAAGCCTTGTATGAACGGCAGCAACCGCGCGCACGCAAATAACTCTTCCGAGGTACCAGGCCTAAGGTGCCCGGCACCTCTCAGTTTATCGTTTCATTCAGCATAGATGCGGTTTCATCGACTGAATCGGCGGTTTCATCGAGTCTCCCGTGCATTCCGCATTGGTACGCAACGTAATAGTGTTTGCGGTGGCGCTCGCGCGGAGATTCGGGCGGGGAGGCGGATATGGCTGACGGGATCGACCTGAGAAGGCCGGGCGTTTTGCGGTGGCCGATTGCTCGCGAAGCCATCGTCCAGGGATGGTTGCCCGCAACCAGGATCGATGCCGGCGACGCGCCGAAGCGCTCACTCACGGGCAGCGACCAGGTAAGAAAAACTCAGCGCCGCGCCGCATTGCACGTCCTGATCGTATCGGCCCTGTCGGTAGGTGGCGCAGCGATTGCCGGCCAGGCGCAGGCAAGCTGCAGCGGCGCGGCGAGCCAGAACCTTGGGGAGGGCAGCTATGGATATACATGGTCCATCTGCAATGGCGCCGCCGGTACCGACTGCAGTGGCGAGAAAGACGGCGCCTGGGGCGACAACATAACGATCACCTCGGAGGGAACCTACGCGACCAGCGCCGGATCGCCTCCTTACAGCCAGCCCGGCGGGGTCGTGGGCGGGGTCATCATGTTGTATTCGCGCGGCGGCGACGGCGTCGACGAGGGCAATGCGGGTGGCGGCGGCAGCATTGATCTCACCACGCACAACAGCATCACCGTGAACGGCACGGGCAATTCTGGCTATCTCGGCAGCATGATCTCCGCCTATTCCTGGGGCGGCAACGGCGATTCCGACAATGACAACAACGATTCGGACGGTGGCGACGGCGGCGCGGGCAGCGCGATAAACGTAACCAACTACGGAACCATGACGATCGACGGCACGGTTTCGCCGCTGAGCGGCGGGATGTACGGCATCATTGCGGTGAGTGGCGGCGGTACCGGCGGCGAGCAGAACAACAGCGTCTCGGGCCTCGGCGACCAGGTGGGTGGCGACGGCGGTTCGTCTGGCTCCGTTACCGTCACCAACGCGGGCACGATCAGCATCGGCAGTACGTCGAGCCGCATGCAGGGCAACGCCGCGGGCGCCGGCATCTATGCCGATTCCGGCGGCGGCGGCGGCGGCGTCCACAATGGCGGCGCCGGCAATGGCGGTTCGGTGACCGTTCAGAACAGCGGCCAGATCAACAACGTCTGGAACGGCCAGGGCAGCGGCGAAATCTATGGCATTCATGCGCGAAGCATCGGCGGCATCGGCACGCAATCCATCGACAACAGCGATGACGGCGGTCGCGGCGGCGACGGTTCGACGGTAACCGTCACATCGTCTGGGGGAATCCTGCTGGATGTCACGGGCAATTTCACCGGCAGCGGCGCTGGCATTGCCGCGGTAAGTCAGGGTGAAGACGGGGGCGAGGGCCCTTCGGAGGACCATTCGGCAGGCAATGGCGGGACCGGCAAGGCGGTATCCGTCACATTGCAGGGCCCGAGCGGCAATGTCACGACGAACGGCGCCAACCTGTACGGCATCCTGGCGGAAAGCCTTGGCGGCCAGGGCGGTGACGGCGGCGACAGCACCGCGCTCGCAGGCACCGGCGGCGGCGGCGGCTTCGGCGGCGACGGCGGCACGGTCAATGTCACGACGGATGCCGGCACCTTCATCACCACGAGCGGCGAATATGCGGCGGGCATCGCCGCCATGTCGCTCGGCGGCGGCGGCGGCACCGGCAGCGACTTCAACAGCATTCTCGGCGGCAGCGGCGGCAATGGCGGCAATGGCGGCAATTCGGGCGCGGTGACCGTCGACAACGGCGCCGAAATCAGGACCGGTGGCGACTACGCCTATGGCATCCTCGGCCAGTCGACCGCGGGCAGCGGCGGCACCGGCGGCGTTGGCAACGGCTTCATCGTCGAACTCGGCGGTGACGGTGGCGCCGGCGGCACGACCAACACGGTCGATATCGACAATTCCGGCACCATCAG
>NZ_JBEBMH010000081.1:0-2840 GCF_040081985.1 Mesorhizobium yinganensis
AGCGTACGCCTCCGGCGAGGGCCGCCTTGCGCGAGCATGGCATGGTAGCGAGGCTGCGCTCTTAAGGTCGTCCTTACGAGCGTGGTTAGCAGCACAGCATGAGCCAGATGACGTTATTGACTGGGCCGGAGCGTCGTCGTCGTTGGAGTGAAGAGGATCAGTGCCGGATACTGGCCGCGGCATTGGCGCCTGGATCCACGGTGGCGGCGGTATCGCGTCAGTACGATGTCGCAACCAGCCTGATCTATAAGTGGCGCCGCGCGATGAGAGCCCGCGAGCCGGGCTTTGCCGAAGTTGTCGTGGTTCCTGATGAGCCTGTGGCTGCTTCGGCGCCGGCGGCGCCACCAGCGGTGATCGAGCTGGAGATCGCCGGCAAGGTTCGGCTGCGGATTCCGCTGACCACGCCGCCGACACTGGCGGCGGCGATGGTGAAGGCGCTGGGCGTTTGATGATCCCGGTTCCGAGCCAGGTGCGGATCTGGTTGGCGGTCGGCCGGACCGATATGCGTCGCGGGATGCAAGGCCTGGCTCTGCAGGTTCAGGAGACGTTGGGCCGGGATCCGCATGCCGGCGATCTTTATGTCTTCCGCGGCCGCAGCGGCAATCTGATCAAGATTATCTGGCATGATGGGCTCGGCATGTCGCTGTATGCAAAACGGCTCGAGAAGGGCCGGTTTCTATGGCCGTCGCCGGCGGATGGCACGGTTTCCATCTCACCGGCGCAACTCGCCTACATGCTCGACGGGATCGATTGGCGCAACCCGCGTCACACGTTCCGCCCTGAGCGCGCGGGCTGAGTTTTTCTTTGAGTTTGCGCCATTTTCCGCAGGTCAGCGGAGGCGTTTTATGATTCACTCCAGGGCATGGTAGCCACCGCCCAGGACGCTGTTCCGGACGATATCGGCGCGCTGAGAGCAGCGCTGGCCGTGGCGCTGGCCAGAGCTGAAGACGAGACCGCGCGCGCCGCGCTGGTCGAGGCCGAACTGGCGGTCGCCAGGGCCAAGGCATCGGATGATGCGGCGCTGATCGCACATCAGGACCTGACGATCCGGAAGCTGCAGCGGGCGCTGCATGGTCAGAGTTCTGAACGCTCAGCCCGCCTGCAGGAGCAGATGGAGCTCACCTTCGAGGAACTCGAGAGCACGGCGACGGAAGACGAGATCGCCTCCGAACAGGCGGCGGCCCGGACCACCGAGGTGGCGCCTTATGTGCGCAGACGACCGGCGCGCCAGCCATTTCCCGAGCATCTGCCACGCGAACGCATGGTCGAGCCGGCGCCGACCGCTTGCCACTGCTGCGGCGGTCATCGGCTGCGCAAGCTGGGTGAGGATATCACCGAGACGCTGGAGGTGGTGCCGCGGCAATGGAAGGTGATCCAACACGTGCGGGAGAAGTTCACCTGCCGCGACTGCGAGGCGATCAGCCAGGCTCCGGCGCCGTTCCACGCCACCCCGCGCGGCTGGGCCGGTCCCGGCCTGCTGGCGATGATCCTGTTCGAGAAGTTCGGCCAGCATCAGCCGCTCAATCGCCAGGCCGAACGCTACGCCCGCGAAGGCGTGCCGCTCAGCCTGTCGACGCTCGCCGACCAGGTCGGCGCCGGCGCCGCGGCGCTGTTGCCGCTGTTCAAGCGGCTCGAAGCCCATGTGCTGGCCGCTCCACGTCTGCATGGCGACGACACGACGGTGCGGGTCCTGGCCAAGGGCAAGACCGATACCGGCCGATTATGGACCTATGTGCGCGATGACCGACCGTTCGGCGGCGCCGATCCGCCGGCGGCGGTGTTCTACTATTCCCGCGATCGTCGAGGGGAACATCCCGCGACGCATCTCGCCGGCTGGAGCGGCATTCTGCAGGCCGATGCCTTTGGCGGTTATGGCTATCTCTATGCGACGGGTCGTCAGCCGGCGCCTGTTCTGGAAGCCAGCTGCTGGGCCCACAGCCGGCGCAAGGTGTTCGAGCTGGCCGATATCGAAGCGGCGGCGCGCAAGAAGGCACGCGGCGACAAGCCCAACCTGGTCTATCCGCTCGCGGTTGAAGCCGTGAAGCGCATCGATGCCCTGTTCGAGATCGAGCGCGCGATCAACGGCCTGTCGCCGGCCCAACGCCACGCCGTGCGCCAGGAGCGGAGCGTGCCGTTGGTCACCGAGCTCGAGCGCTGGATGATCGAGACGCGCGACAAGCTCTCGCGCGGACACGATCTGAGCAAGGCTTTCAACTACATGCTGCGCCGCTGGTCGTCCTTCACCCGGTTCCTCGACGATGGACGGATTTGCCTGTCGAACAATGCAGCCGAGCGAGCCCTGCGCGGCATCGCTCTCGGCAGAAAGTCCTGGCTGTTCTGCGGTTCCGATCGCGGCGGACAGCGCGCTGCCGTTCTCTATAGCCTGATCGCCAGCGCCAAGTTGAATGACATTGACCCTCAGGCCTGGCTCGCCGATATCCTGGCGCGCATCGCGGCCCACCCAGCACAGCGGATCGATGATTTGCTGCCGTGGAATTGGAGATCCGCAAAACTGCGGACCCAACCAGCGGCGGCCTGATCATGCAGCGCAACAAGGTGCATCACGTCTACACCGTCGAACGTGTCGCCAGGGACCTCGGCGTCAGCGAAGCGCTCATCCAGGACCTGACCCTCGGCCTCGAGCCCGAGGACGGCGTCATCTGGGTCTACGGCGCCAACGATGACGACGGGATCTTGGCGTTCACCGATGAAGGCATCAAGGAGGTCAAGCTCCTCCTCGATGAATATCATCGCGTCTCACCATCGAAAGCTTGATCTAAGAACCGCGGTGCGCATGGCCGCCGGATCCGCACGTCTGCGGTCTTCACCGGATGCATACG
>NZ_JBEBMH010000082.1:0-2478 GCF_040081985.1 Mesorhizobium yinganensis
TGTTGATTTCCGCGAAGAACTGACCCGGGGTTTCCACTGAGAACTGACCCGGGTGGATGATGGGTCTGGGTCAGGTCGGGGTCAAGTTTTTGGTTTTCTCCTTCGCGGGTTTGACGGGTTTTGCCGAACTGTTCCTGAAGCGGAAGCTGTCGTTTCCGGTCTCCAGGATATGGCAATGGTGAGTTAGGCGATCGAGCAGCGCGGTGGTCATCTTGGCATCGCCGAAGACGGTGGCCCACTCGCTGAAGCTCAAATTGGTGGTGATGACGACACTGGTGCGCTCATACAGCTTGCTGAGCAGGTGGAAGAGCAGCGCACCGCCTGACGCACTGAACGGCAAGTAGCCAAGTTCATCGAGAATGACGAGGTCGGAATGGACGAGCCGGCCGGCGATCTGCCCGGCTTTTCCCTGGACCTTCTCCTGTTCGAGGGCGTTGACGAGTTCGACGGTGGAGAAGAAGCGCACGCGCTTATGATGATGCTCGATCGCCTGGATGCCGAGGGCGGTGGCGATATGGGTCTTGCCGGTGCCGGGACCACCGACTAGGACGACATTGTGTGCATCCTCGATGAACTCGCAGCGGTGAAGCTGCTTCACGAGAGCTTCATTGACTTCGCTGCTCGCGAACTCGAAGCCGTTGAGGTCGCGGTAGACGGGAAAGCGGGCTGCCTTGAGTTGATAGGCGGTGGAACGCACCTCGCGTTCGGCCGTCTCGGCTTTGAGGAGCTGCGACAAGATCGGCATCGCTGCCTCAAAAGCTGGAGAGCCCTGTTCCGTCAGTTCTCCGACGGCCTGAGCCATGCCGAACATCTTGAGACTGCGCAGCATGATGACAAGTGCGCCGCTGGCAGGGTTATGACGCATGGCGCACCTCCTTTGCCCGGCGCAGAGCGTCATAGCGCTCGACATTGGCCAGTGGTTCGGTGGTCAGCGCCAGAGCCTGAGGAGCCTTGATGGCCGGTGGGATGAATGGCTTTCCGTCGACCAGACGGTGCAGCAGGTTGAGAACATGGGTCTTGGTCGGCACGCCAGCCTCCAGAGCCATCTCGACGGCTGCAAGCACAGCCTGTTCGTCGTGCTGCAGAACCAGCGCCAGGATCTCGACCATCTCGCGGTCGCCGCCAGGCGTCTTCAGCATGTGCTGCTGTAGCATTCTGAAGGCGGCTGGCAGTTCGACAAAGGGAGCCCCGTTGCGCAAGGCGCCAGGTTTGCGTTGCACGACCGCCAGATAGTGCCGCCAATCATAGATCGTCTGGCTCTGGCGATCATGGGAGCGAGCAAACATTCGGCGGTGTTCGCAGACGGTCTGGCCTTCGGCAACCACGACGATGCGCTCGGGATAGACCCGCAGGCTGACGGGTCGATTGGCGAAAGAGGCAGGAACGCTGTAGCGATTGCGCTCCAGATGGACGAGGCAGGTAGGCGAGACGCGCTTACTGTATTCGACGAAGCCGTCGAATGGCCGCGGCATCGGCATCAGATGTCGGACTTCCTCGGCCCAGACATCGGCGATCGTGCCGGGTTGCGACCCGTGTGGTGTCAGTCTCCACCAATCCCGGCATCGCGTCTCAAGCCAGTCGTTTAGTGCCTCGAGCGAGGGGACGCTGGGCGTGGGTTGCCAGAGCCGATGACGGGCGTCCTGTACGTTCTTCTCGATCTGGCCTTTCTCCCAGCCTGATGCGGGATTGCAGAACTCCGCCTCGAACAGGAAGTGGCTGACCATGGCCGAGAAGCGGATATTGACCTGGCGCTGCTTGCCACGGCCGACCTTGTCGACGGCGGTCTTCATGTTGTCGTAGATGCCTCTGCGCGGCACGCCACCCAGCACGCGAAATGCATGGTTATGGGCATCGAACAGCATCTCGTGAGTCTGGAGCAGATAGGCCCGCAGGATGAAGGCGCGGCTGTGGGAAAGCTTGACGTGAGCGACCTGAAGCTTGGTCCGCTCACCACCAATGATCGCCCAGTCTTCGGACCAGTCGAACTGGAACGCTTCGCCTGGCACGAACGCCAGGGGCACGAAAGTGCCGCGGCCTGATGTCTGCTGCTCGCGATGGCGGGCGGCCTTCCAATCCCGGGCAAACGCGGCAACGCGATTGTAGGAGCCCTCATAGCCGAGCACGAGCAGATCGGCGTGTAGCTGCTTGACCGTGCGCTTCTGCTTGCGTGACTTACCCGTCTCCACACGCAGCATCGCCGACAGCTTGTCGGCGTAAGGGTCCAGCTTGCTGGAACGGCCCGCGACGTTGAAGCGGGGCTCGACGCTGTCAGTGCGCAGATACTTGCGAACCGTGTTCCTCGATAGTCCGGTTCGGCGCGAGATGTCGCGGATCGAAAGATGGTCTCGGTAGTGCCAGCGTCGGATGACGCTCAATAACTCCATGTCGATCACTCCGATGTCCCCCACACAATCCGTGTGGGAGGAGCTTCAAACATGGGTCAATTCTCGATGGAAAAACCTCCGTCGACTGGGTCAC
>NZ_JBEBMH010000083.1:0-2190 GCF_040081985.1 Mesorhizobium yinganensis
GCGCCATCGCCGAGGACGGCAGCCGCGTCATCACGTCGGCCGAACTCTTGGCCGGCGTCTCCGATGTCGACGGACCCGCGGCAACCATCACCGGCGTCTCCATCCAGTCCGGCAACGGATCGCTCGCCGACAATGGCGACGGCACCTGGACCTATACGCCGGCCGCCAATGACGACACATCGGTGACGTTCGGCTACACCGCCTCCGACGGCAGCCTCAGCGCCGCCTCCACCGCAAGCCTCGACCTCACCCCGGTCAACGACGCGCCGACAGCGGCCCCCGTCGATCTCGGTTCCATCGCCGAGAACGGCAGCCGTGTGATCACCGCCGCCGAACTGCTGGCGGGTATCTCCGATGTCGATGGGCCAAAGAACCAGAACCTGTTTGCCTCCGATTCGGAACCAACCCTCGTCTCCGTCGATGAATCCAGCGCCATCGAGCTCGGGGTTCGATTCACCGCGTCGGCCGATGGGAGCATTAGCGGCCTGCGATTCTACAAAGGACCCGATAATACCGGTCCGCATGTGGCCAGCCTCTGGAGTTCGACCGGAGAATTGCTCGCCACCGCGACTTTCAGCGATGAGACGGAAAGCGGATGGCAGCAGGTCAGCTTCTCTAGCCCGGTTTCCATAAACGCAGGAGAGACCTACGTCGCCTCTTATCATACCAGCGGTCATTATTCTGCGGACCTGCACTACTTCGACGACGCTCAGACCGAGGGACAACTTTCGACACCCGTCGGCGCGGGAGTCTTTGGATATGGTTCCGGGTCGGTCTTCCCGGACAGCACCTACAACAACGCAAACTACTGGGTCGATGTCGTCTATAATGCTCCGATATCGATAGAAGATCTGACGATTGCCAGCGGCAACGGCTCGCTCGTCGACAATGGCGACGGCACCTGGACCTATACGCCGGCCGCCAATGACGACAGCGCCGTCACCTTCACGTATAACGCTTCCGACGGCGAGTACACCGTATCGTCGACCGCAAGCCTCGACCTCACCCCGGTCAACGACGCGCCGACAGCGGCCCCCGTCGATCTCGGCGCCATCGCCGAGGACGGCAGTCGCGTCATCACGTCGGCCGAACTCTTGGCCGGCGTCTCCGACGTCGACGGACCGGCCGCAACCATCACCGGCGTCTCCATCCAGTCCGGCAACGGATCGCTCGCCGACAATGGCGACGGAACCTGGACCTATACGCCGGCCGCCAATGACGACACATCGGTGACGTTCGGCTATACCGCCTCCGACGGCAGCCTCAGCGCCGCCTCCACCGCTTCCCTCGACCTCACCCCGGTCAACGACGCGCCGACAGCGGCCCCCGTCGATCTCGGCGCCATCGCCGAGGACGGCAGCCGCGTCATCACGTCGGCCGAACTCTTGGCCGGCGTCTCCGATGTCGACGGCCCGGCGGCAACCATCACCGGCGTCTCCATCCAGTCCGGCAACGGATCGCTCGCCGACAATGGCGACGGCACCTGGACCTATACGCCGGCCGCCAATGACGACACATCGGTGACGTTCGGCTATACCGCCTCCGACGGCAGCCTCAGCGCCGCCTCCACCGCAAGCCTCGACCTCACCCCGGTCAACGATGCGCCGACAGCGGCCCCCGTCGATCTCGGCGCCATCGCCGAGGACGGCAGCCGCGTCATCACGTCTGCCGAACTCTTGGCCGGCGTCTCCGACGTCGACGGACCCGCCGCAACCATCACCGGCGTCTCCATCCAGTCCGGCAACGGATCGCTCGCCGACAATGGCGACGGTACCTGGACCTATACGCCGGCCGCCAATGACGACACATCGGTGACGTTCGGCTATACCGCCTCCGACGGCAGCCTCAGCGCCGCCTCCACCGCTTCCCTCGACCTCACCCCGGTCAACGACGCGCCGACAGCGGCACCCGTCGATCTCGGCGCCATCGCCGAGGACGGCAGCCGCGTCATCACGTCGGCCGAACTCTTGGCCGGCGTCTCCGACGTCGACGGCCCGGCGGCAACCATCACCGGCGTCTCCATCCAGTCCGGCAACGGATCGCTCGCCGACAATGGCGACGGCACCTGGACCTATACGCCGGCCGCCAATGACGACACATCGGTGACGTTCGGCTATACCGCCTCCGACGGCAGCCTCAGCGCCGCCTCCACCGCTTCCCTCGACCTCACCCCGGTCAACGACGCGCCGA
>NZ_JBEBMH010000084.1:0-2142 GCF_040081985.1 Mesorhizobium yinganensis
TACAACGAAAAGCGCCCACATTCGGCGCTCGGTTACATCACGCCCGCGGCTCATGCCGCCAATCTCACCGCAACGGGAGATCGGCTGCGCAACCCCGACCAGCTCCACCGATCGCCCGTTGCTCACCCCGCGCCATACGGCGTAAAACCCGGCGAGGCTCTAATTGCCGCTGGATGAAAACTCCGGGGCAGGTCACTTCCAATGGTCGAGGGTTGAACGTAGTGAATTTGACGATGGGGGAGGTCGATACGAGGGGTAGCGATGGCGCCTGCGTTGTTGAGACCGGCGGCAAGATAATCAGAGGTCCAGTTGCAAGACGTCGGGTTCTCGCCAATGTCCAGCGGGGGAATCTCGTTGGCGTTCTCTCCTCTGACCGTGGCCGAAACAGCCATCCTGCCCTGCGGAGCGCCTCACCCTCTTATTTCGACCGGTGTCAGCTGACAGGTTGTTTTCGCCCCCACGGCGCGGCATTCTGTGGAATCGGGGCCGTACCTCGGATGAGCCAGCCAAATGGATGACCGGCCCTTGTTCATGAAGTCCAGCATCGACCACCTGCCCTTGGCAAAACAGCGAGAGCTCACGCGCGCCGTCGAGGTACTACTCGAGGAATTCGAGGATTCACTGAAAGAAGGAACGGCCGACTTCAAGAAGCGCGGGCGGATCCTCAAGACCATCCTGTTTGGATCATATGCACGCGGCGACTGGGTCGACGAGCCGCACACCAGGAAGGGATACCGGTCCGATTTCGACCTTCTGATCGTGGTCAACAACCGCAAGCTGACGGACTTCGCCACCTACTGGCAAACGGCAGCCAACCGGCTCATGCGGGAAGTGAGCACGCCAGTGAGCTTGATCGTGCATTCGCGCCGCGAAGTGAACACAGCGCTGAGGGACGGCCAGTACTTCTTCGTCGATATCCGTCGTGATGGAATCGTCCTCTATGAACTCGACGATGAGCCATTAGCCAATCCGGTCCCAGCAAGGCCGTCCGACGTCATTCGGCTTGCAAAAGGATATTTCGAAGATCGACTGCCCCATGCGCAGAAATTCGCAAAAGGAGGAAATTTCTACTTGCAGGAAGGCGACCTCAAGGAAGCCGCCTTCCTGTTCCATCAATCGATCGAGCAGGCCTATTCCAGCCTTTTGCTCGTCCTGACCAACTACAGTCCGCCCTCACACAACATAAAATTTCTGCGCAGCCTGGCGGAAGATCAGGTTCGGCAATTGGCCGAAGTTTGGCCAAGGGATCAGCAGCGTTTCGTCGCCTGGTTCAACATCATCAACGAAGCCTATGTGAAGGCGAGGTATTCGAAGCACTTCGAGATATCCCATGAAGCCCTCGCCTGGCTATCGGAGCGCGTAATGGACCTGATCAATCGCATTGAGAAAATCTGTCAACTGCAATTAGGAAAGCTGGATGAGGAAGCCGGGCGACGATTCTGATGGCAATATGACCCCGACAACGGGATTGTCGAAAGTTCAGTTTTCAGCGGTGACATGGTCGGCGATCTCAATACGGAACCCTGAAGGGAGATCAAGTTAAGCGCCTGAAGGAGCTTGAGACAGAAAACTCGCGTCTGTGAATCAGCATCGAAGGTTGAGCCTACGCGAAAAAGGTGGCAATTATTGACTTTGCTTGTAAATGCGTGACGCAAGCGGGGTATCATCGATGCTGATCGTAACCGTATGCAATTTGTATTACACCTCTCCAGATCAAGACTTTACGGAGCTGATGGTAGGGAAAACCTTCGGCCCTGATTCACACACCCGTCATAACGTCAAGCCAACAAGCGTTCAGTTTTGGAAGGGGACTCGGGTCTCTTAATTTAAGCGTATGACATTAGGGCGCGTTGCCGAGCGGGATGGTGTCCCACCGGGTGGTGTAGCTGGAGACCCGCATTAACCGTGCCGGTAGGGATGGAATTGTGATTCACTGCTTGTGTCGGGATTTGGAGACGGGACGATGGAGCAGCGGTCGCTATTGGGGCTTTCGGAACATCTCGACCGGCTGAGCAAGAATGGTGATCCGCTCGAGGTTCTGGAGGCGACGGTCAACTTTGAGTATTTCCGTGACTGGCTGGTCGAAGGACTTGGCTATGGCGAGGGTGGCAAGGGTGGTCGCCCGCCGTTCGATCCGGTGTC
>NZ_JBEBMH010000085.1:0-1620 GCF_040081985.1 Mesorhizobium yinganensis
ATGATCGACGCTGATACCGCGCTCAGCCAACATCTCCTCCAGATCGCGCAGGCTGAGATTGTACGCCAGGTACCAGCGGACGCACACCAGGATGACTGATTGGTCGAAGTGACGGCCTTTGAACATAACAAGGTCCCCTGAAAATCAGAGGGACTTCATGCTGGACACGGATTGCAATTCCGTTTGCGACAGAACCGCATTTCGGCGAGTTGCCGAATGCGGCAGAAACAGTCTGGACGCCGGTAGCTAATCTCACAGAGGGGCGTCATCGCCCCTACATGGATGGAGGGGAAATCGTCTGCCATTGCGAATGGGTGACGCGCGACGAGATTGAGGGTGCGCTCGAAGGCCCGCTGCCCGCCGAGGACCTCGGCGGGATTAAAAGGCGCACGCGCGCCATGATGGGTCGCTGCCAAGGCTTCAACTGCTCGGCCCATGTCGAAGCCATCATGCGAGAGAGGCAGCGTGGAACGGCGTGATGTGGTGATTGTCGGAGGCGGTCCAGCCGGTCTTGCGGCAGCCCGTCACCTTGCCGATCTCGGTGTGACATCCGTAACGGTATTTGAGCGCGAGCAGGAGGCCGGCGGTATCCCGCGCCATTGCGGCCATACCGGCTTCGGCTGGGAGAGCCACCGCCGCATCTGGACCGGCCCGGGCTATGCGGCCGCGCTGCGACGCGACGTCGAAGGGCTCGACGTGCGTACCGGCCACACGGTTCTGAAGATAGAAAATGGCGTCCTGCGCGTTCAAAACAGCGATGGAGTTGGCGAAGTCGGCGCAAAGCAAATCCTGCTTGCCACAGGCACCAGGGAGACGCCACGGTCGGCCCGATTTGTCCGAGGATCGCGACCTAAGGGCGTGATGAACACCGGCGCCCTCCAGGCACACGTCTATCTGCAGAGCCACAGACCGTTCGAACGTCCGCTGATCGTCGGCACCGAGTTGGTTTCGTTCTCGGCCATTCTCACCTGCCGTCATCTGGGCATCAGGCCTGTGGCCATGATCGAGGAGAATGGACGAATTGCAGCACCCCGGCCCGGCGATCTCGTTGCCCGCCTGATCTTCGGCGTGCCGGTATGGACGTGCTCACGCCTCCTGGCTATCGAAGGTCGAGAGCAAGTCGAGGCAGTCGAGATTTTGCGCGACGGCCGGCAGATGCGGATCGCGTGCGACGGCGTGGTCCTTACCGGACAGTTCGTCCCCGAGGCGTCGCTCTTGGCGACATCGCCCAAGGTGCTGCTCGCCGGAAACGTTCATGGCGCGGTCAAGACCTCCGGACGTTGCTGGCGCGAAGGCTGGTTCGCGGCGCAGAAGATCGCTGGGAGCCTTAAATGAAGGTCGTCGCCGTCGATCAAGGTACAACGGGCACCAAGTCCTATACGCTGTCCAATGACGGGCAGTTCGTGGCCGTAGCCGGTTTCGAGGGTTCTGTCGCAAACGGAATTGCAATCCGTGTCCAGCATGAAGTCCCTCTGATTTTCAGGGGACCTTGTTATGTTCAAAGGCCGTCACTTCGACCAATCAGTCATCCTGGTGTGCGTCCGCTGGTACCTGGCGTACAATCTCAGCCTGCGCGATCTGGAGGAGATGTTGGCTGAGCGCGGTATCAGCGTCGATCAT
>NZ_JBEBMH010000086.1:0-1419 GCF_040081985.1 Mesorhizobium yinganensis
GGACCGCAGAAGATGCTGGCTGGCGCGAGCGGTGCCGAAGCTATGATGGTGTTGCGTGAAGGTCAGGCGGCTTGTTGATCGACGACCACATCGGCTCGGCGCAGACGCTCCCACTCCCAGGGCAGCAATTCGTACAGACGAGAGGCAGGAAGATCGGCGATACGAGCCAGGACGTCGGCGAGCCAGGCTTTCGGATCGACGCCGTTGAGGCGGGCCGTCGTGATGAGTGTGAGCATGACGGCGGCGCGATCGGCGCCACGCTGGGAACCTGCGAAGGTCCAGTTGCGTCGTCCCAGAGCAATGCCGCGCAGCGCTCTTTCGGCCGCATTGTTGCTGAGGCAGATCCTGCCGTCATCGAGGAAGCGGGCGAAGTCGCCCCAGCGCCGGAGCATGTAGTTGATCGGTTTCAGCACCTCGGCGGAGCGTGAGAGGGTTTCGCGTTCATGGAGCAACCAGGTGTGCACGTCGTCGAGAAGCGGTTTGCTCTTCTCCTGGCACACAGCCCGCCGCTCGTCGGCGCCGCAGCCGTTGATGGTGCGCTCGATCTCGAACAACGCGTCGAGACGCCTGACCGCCTCCAGCGCGATCGGCGAGACCGGTTTGGCCTTCTTGCCGTCCCGGGCCTTTTTCTCGATGTCGGCCAGTTCGAAGAACCTCGCCGCGCATGGGCGTAGCAAAAGGCAGGCGTGATCGGCCGCTCCTTCTGCTGCGGGTCGAACAGCGGCTCGAAGCCACTGTAACAGTCGCACTGCAGAATGCCGGCGAAGGAGGCCAGATGCTTCTGGGGACGCTCACCGCGCCGATCACTCGAGGCGTAATAGACCGCGGCCGGCGGCTCAGGCCCGGCGAAGGGACGATCATCGCGGACATAGACCCATATGCGCCCGGTCGTGCATTTCCCCTTCGCCAGGATCGGAACTGTCGTGTCATCCCCATGAAGGCGCTCGGCTGCGAACACATGGCTCTCGATCAGCTGGAAGAGCGGCATCATGGCGAAGGTCCCGTGGCCGACCTGGTCGGCCAGCGTCGACAGCGGCAGATCGATCCCCTCGGCCTTGAAGCGGGCGCTCTGGCGATTGAGCGGAGCGTGCATGCCGAACTTGTCGAACAGGATCGTCGCCAGCAGCCCCGGACCGATAAAGCCACGCGGCGTGGCGTGGAACGGCGCCGGCGCCTGGCTGACCTTCCCGCAATCGCGACAGGTGAACTTTTCGCGCACCGTCTCGATCACCTTGAAGCGGCGCGGGATCTCTTCCAGTGTCTCGGTTACGTCCTCACCCAACTTCGACAGCCGTGATCCGCCGCAGCAGGCGCAGACGATGGGAGCATCAATGACGACCCGCTCGCGCTCGATGTCCTGCGGCCAGGGTTTGCGCACCGGCCGCTTGCGCGCGAAGGCGCGCACGCTGTCGGTTTTCG
>NZ_JBEBMH010000087.1:0-1274 GCF_040081985.1 Mesorhizobium yinganensis
TCAGGGTGTAGAAGACGGCCGCTCGCTCGCCGCCGGCGTCCGAGCCGAGGAAGGTCCAGTTACGTCGCCCGAGTGTCAGGGGGCGGATCGCGCGTTCGGCGGCATTGTTGGTCATCTCAAGACGGCCATCTTCGGTGAAGCGGCAGAGCGCCTCCCAGCGATTGAGGCTGTAGCGGATGGCTTTGGCGAGGTCGCCTTTGCGGCTGATCCTGCCCAGGCTGGTCTCCAGGTAATCCTTGAGGTCGGCCAGCAACGGCGCGCTTTGCGTCTGGCGCACGGTCAGACGGGCCTCGGCGCTCCGGCCGTTGATCTCGCGCTCGACGGCGAAGATCGCGCCGATCTTGTCCAGCGCCTGACGCGCGATCGGCGATTTGGTCCTGGCGTGCTCGTCGAACAGTTCGCGCCTGGCATGGGCCCAACACGCGACCGGCGCCAGGCGCGAGCGGCCGGTGATCGGATCCGGTTCGTAGAGCTTGTCGAAGCCGGCATAGGCGTCGGCGTGAAGGAAGCCGGATGCCGGCGCCAGCAGGGCTTGGGCGTGTTCGCCCTTGCGGTCAGGCGAGTAGCGATAGAAGGCTGCCGGCGGATTGGGCGAGCCCCAGGTTCCTTCGTCGCGCACAACGACCCATAATCGGCCGCTTTTGGTGCTGCCGCGTCCCGGGTCCTGAACGGGGATTGGCGTGTCGTCGGCGTGGATGGCCGGGCCGGCACGGACGTAGTCGCCGATGCGTTCGGCCACCGGCGCCACCAGCCAGGCGGCCCGCCCGACCCAGTCGGCCAGGGTCGATCGATCCAGGTCGACGCCCTCGCGGGCGTAGATGCCGGACTGTCGGTTCAAAGGCAGATGGTCGCAATATTTGGAGACGAGCACATGGGCGATCAGCCCTTGGCCCGGTCTGCCTCGTTCGATCGGCAGGCTCGGCATCGGCGGCTGGGTGATGGCCTCGCAGTCACGGCAGCTCAGTTTCGGCCGAACATGGACAACGACCTTGAAGTGTGACGGCACATATTCCAGCACCTCGCGCTCATCGTCGCCGATCCTGCGCAGCCGCTCGGACCCGCAGGCCGGGCAGACGCAAACCCCGGCGTGGGTGATGATCTCGCGCGGCAGGTGATCGGGCAGCGGCCGGCGATTGCCGGCGCGCGGCGGTCTGGTTGGCGCCGTCACCGTGCCCGGCATCGCCGCAGTCGCGTCCTGGCGGGCTTCGCTCGCAGCCTCGGCCTCCTCCAGGTCGCCAATGAGCAGCTCGAGCAGATCGATCTGACGATCGAGC
>NZ_JBEBMH010000088.1:0-1166 GCF_040081985.1 Mesorhizobium yinganensis
CCCCTTGTATCTGCACGAGAGTGATTTTGTGCGATTGCAGCGACTGAACCTCGAACCGGATGGCCATCCGGTTCGAGGTTTGGCGAAGTCGCCCGTACCCCCTTCGGCCACAACCGTCGGTGAGCCTGGGATCTTCGCCTTTGTCACGCACGACCGAATAGTCGCTTGGCTCCAATCGCACGCACAAGGCAGGTTACCGTGAACAGGATCATTTGTGGAGTTGATGTTTCGAAGGACTGGCTGGACGTCCATGTCCGGCCGGTCGGGGTGACGGGGCGCTTCGGCAACGACGCGGGCGGCATTGCTGAACTCGCCGCGTTGTGCGGCCGTCACGCGGTCGAACTGGTGGCGATGGAAGCCTCCGGCGGTTACGAGCGGCTGGCCTGGCTGCTGCTGTCGGAGCTCGGCCGGCCCTGCGCGGCGCCGCTCAATGCGCGCAATGTGCGTCGTTTCGCCGAGGCCATGGGCTTTCTGGAGAAGACCGACCGCATCGATGCCGGCGTCATCGCCCATTACGCCGAGGTCAGGAACGTCGTGCCGGCGCCGCCGCCGAGCCCTGCCCAGCAGCGGCTCAAGGCCCTGGTTTGCCGGCTCTCCCAGGTGACTGGCGACCTCGTCGCCAACAAGCAGCGCAGGGCGGCCGCCGCCAGCGCCGAGACACTGGAGAGCATCGACGAGGTCATCGCCCTGCTCAAGCGCCAGGAGCGCCGCCTGTCCGGCGAGATCGCCTCGCTGATCGACGACGATCCGCTGTGGGCCCGCCTCGACGCCGCCTTGCGCAGCGTCAAGGGCGTCGCCAGCCGCACCGTCGCCGTGCTGATGGCGACGGTGCCGGAGATCGGCCTGATCTCCAACAAGGCCATCGCCAAGGTCATCGGGCTGGCCCCGATCGCCAACGACAGCGGCGGCCGCCACGGCCACCGCCCGGTGCGCGGCGGACGAAGCGGCCCGCGCTCCATCCTCTTCCTCATCGCCCGCCTCGCCGCCCGCTACGACCCGCATCTCAGCGCCTTCCACGACAGGTTGCACAAGGCCGGCAAACCCAAAATGGTCATTCGCATCGCGCTCGCTCGCAAACTGCTCGTCATCCTCAATGCAAAAGCACGCGACGCGCGAAACGAGTTCGCAAATGCAACTTGACACCAAAGATAGTCGCTCACCGGCCC
>NZ_JBEBMH010000009.1:0-247582 GCF_040081985.1 Mesorhizobium yinganensis
AGTCCGGTTCGGCGCGAGATGTCGCGGATCGAAAGATGGTCTCGGTAGTGCCAGCGTCGGATGACGCTCAATAACTCCATGTCGATCACTCCGATGTCCCCCACACAATCCGTGTGGGAGGAGCTTCAAACATGGGTCAATTCTCGATGGAAAAACCTCCGTCGACTGGGTCACTTCTCAGTGGAAATCAACAATCTTCGCTCCTTCTTTGAGCAGGCAATCGCTCAGGGTCAGTTTTGGCCGCTCACGCCGAAAAAGAACCTCTATTTGGTGCACGCGGTTCCGAAGCCGCTTGTGGCTTCACCCAAGGATCCCAAAGAGAAGCCTGTCTTCAAGTTCAGCCAGGCCCTGACGGTGGAGCCACGCGTTACGGGTGGGATAGCGACCGTGCTGCACGATGCTGAGCTACGAGTCCATCGCGCCAGCACAGGACGCATCGATGTATACGCGGAGTGGGACGAGCACTCCGACGGACCCGGGCTCCCTGTTTTTCCGAGGAAGGAACGGCGGCAGCACATCTGCTTCAGTTCGGATATCGACCTTCCAGACCTGACAATCGCGCCGGACGAGTCCCACCTCACGGTCGACTTCGCCAAGCGTCACGAATTCCCTACCACCAAACACTATGCCGTGAGGTATCACATGGTGGCGACCACCAGGTACCGCGAATACTACGATCCCCAGTTCACGGCGGATTCCGCGAATATCACGATCACTTCGGAGAAATCCGACGTCTTCCACATCCTCAACACCACTCCGCCGCCGGCTCTCGAAGTCGTTTATGTGCTTCCGATTCTGATCTGGGAGGACCCGGCAATTGCGCAGCCTTCTGGCTCGTGGGAGAGCCTCGTCGTCGAGCGAAAAGTCCGTCGAGGGCTCCGGGTTTACATGCGTCGAAACTGGTTTTTGTCGGGAGAGGACGAGCGGCTAGGGGTCGTCTTCGCGCAGAAAGCAAGTTCGACGGCAATTGCGATCGACGCCGATCCTGAACATCAAGTGGCCGTCACGCAATGGGGAACCAATCCTATCTGGCTAACCAAGGCACTCGATCGCCAACCTACAGTCGACGATGCCGCAGTCGATGCACAAATGCGCTTCTCGGGAATCAAAATAGCCAAGAAAGGGACGATGGCCGCGATGGCCGCGCAGCGTGATGTCCCCTCCTCAATGGCGGCCGATGACGAGTTAAATGCGAACTCGCCTTTACTAAAGTTGAGGCGGGCTGACGATCAGGTTGAACTGCCACCAGGAGAGATCGAAACCGTCAACGTGGCAGCTTTTCCCGTTTACTGCGACTTCGACAAAGATCTCGACTACGCTGACGTCGAGTTCGGGGAGACGGCATCCTACTCGCCCATGGTGAAATTGGCCCTCGCGCGGTTTCAACCGCACTCGGCAGCGTACGCCCACCTCTCACCAATTACCCACTGGGTGTTCCAGTCAGTTTCACCCGAGCGCGTGCTGGCCTACGGCATCGTCACAGAAATGAACGAAGACCCACTTCGTCCCACTAAGCAACTGAGATTCACGATTGCAGGCATTGCGCCCGGCGACTCGCGCTTGGGATATCGTGAGAACAGTCTGGAGGTTCTTCTCTTCGACGGTGAAACCCCGGTGTCAGAATCTCAAATTCCATTGAGCGTTCCAGACAAAACACATGGTTTCCGAATTCCCATGAGTTTCCTCGAATCCCTCAAGCGTCCAACGGTCCAAATAAAGGAGTTTGAGCACGTCGGCGGAGATACCCCTCGGCTCGCATTTGTGTACACAGCAGCGATCGATGTCGATGCAATTGATCAAATCTGATGGTTGAGCCGCAAACCAAGCGGAAAGATTGATCCAGACGCCAAGCTACGGATGAGGGTTTTCAATGGGTTTCACCGAGCGTTCGATAAGGGTATCCGTTGTATTCGCATTGCTGTGACCCCTTTGATGTCGACCAGATGAGGCTAGAGTCCGGACCGCAAGAAGGACCGGACAATGAAGCGATCGAGGTTTTCAGAAGAACAGATCATCGCGGTGTTGCGCGAGCAGGAGGCGGGAGTTCCCACGGCCGATGTCTGCCGCAAACACGGGATCAGCAGCGCAACTTTCTATGCCTGGAAGGCGAGATATGGCGGCATGGATGTGTCGGATGCAAAGCGGCTTAAGGGCCTGGAGGAAGAGAATGCCAAGCTGAAGCGGCTTCTGGCTGACGCCATGCTCGACAACGTCGCCTTGAAGGATTTGCTCTCAAAAAAATTCTGACGCCCGTCGCCAGGCGGGAGGCTGTCGCTCATCTCGAGACGACCTACGGGATGAGCGAGCGGCGGGCGTGCCAGGTCATCTGCGCGGATCGCAAGATGATCCGCTACCGGTCACGGCGACCGGCTGATGCGGTGCTGCGGCTGCGGTTGCGTGAGCTTGCGGGCGAACAACGACGCTTCGGCTATCGGCGGCTGCATGTGCTGCTGCGCCATGAAGGGCATGTCGTGAACCGCAAGAAGACGCAGAGGCTCTACCGGGAGGAGGGCCTGTCGGTGCGAAGGCGACGTGGCCGCAAGCGCGCCACGGGAACACGGGCGCCGCTCCTGGTCGAGACAAAGCCGAATGCGCGCTGGTCGATCGATTTCGTCCACGACCAGTTCGCGTCGGGGCGTCGGTTCCGCATCCTGAACATCATCGACGACGTGACGAAGGAATGCCTGGCGGCAATCCCGGACACCTCGATCTCGGGGCGGCGTGTGGCGCGGGAACTGGCCGGCATCATCTGCTGGCGGGGCAAGCCCGGCATGATCGTCTCGGATCACGGGACCGAGTTCACCTCGAACGCCATGCTCGCCTGGACGCAGGCGGCCGGTGTCGCCTGGCACTTCATCGCGCCCGGCAAGCCGATGCAGAACGGCATCTGCGAAGCCTTCAACGGCCGCATGCGCGACGAACTCTTGAACGAGACCCTCTTCTACGATCTCGATCACGCACGATCGGTGGTCGCCAAGTGGGTCACTGCCTACAACGAGCGACGACCGCACTCGGCGCTCGGTTACCTTACTCCCGCGGCCTATGCCGCGACCCTGACCGCAACGCACGATCGGCTGCGCAACCCCGACCAGCTCCGCCGATCGTCCGTTGCTCAACCGGCGCACATGCGCCAATCTCAACCATGGACTCCAGCCTCAGCCGGATGACAAAACGGGGTCACAGCAACGGCACAAGTCAAACATTCGGCGCAAGCAGTACATTCCTCGGCTCGGACTATGGATCCTATGGCTTCCTTAGCGAGAAACGCATGGGTTCTACGGAATCAGGTGCTGCCATCAAGCAGGTCAATAGCTGGACATCGACTGTCTGTGCCGAGCTGAAGCAACAGGACGTGCAAATCTTCACAATCCTGCTGGGCGCCAGCCCTGCCGCCTCCGACCTTACGCTCTACAAGAACTGCGCGTCCAAGCCGGAATACTTTTTCCCGACCAATGATTCCGCCAAGCTGAAGGAAATCTTCAACGCGATCTCGAGCATCATCGCCGCCCTGCAATTCACCGGCTGACGACCGACGCTCAGACCGGCGGCGGCATCGGCCTGACGACCTTCTGCGATTCCGGGAAGAATTTCGCCTCGCCGAACCGCTTGCCGAAGATCAGATCGTACTGGAGATAACGGAAATCCCGGATCAGCGGGTCGACGGTTTCGGTCCGCGCCCAGTTCGGCGTCGCTTCGCCCTCTTTGGCGACGAGCATGTTGCGGTCGACGGCGTCGTAGCGGTCGCGCACTGCGCCGAGGAAGCCGGTGTAGTAGGGATGGCTGAAACCCGCCGTGCGCATCAGGTAGAGCGGCAGGAAGGCCGGGCTGATCGAGCCGATGTTTTTCACCGCACCGCCGCGGTTCGACCACACGACCAGCGGCGTCTCATGCTCTGCGGCAAGGGTCTCGACCGGCGCGTTGCGGTCGGCGACGACGTCTTTCATGAAACCCGTCTCGGTATAGACCGGCCCGAGCGGCGGCAGATGATCGCCGAAGAAGGCGATAACCGTGTGCCGCTCGCGTTTCTCTGCCCACGCAATCAGTTCGGCGAGGCTCTTGTCGGCGTCGGCGGCGCCGGTCGCATAGGTCTTCAGCGACCCCTGTGAAACCGCGCTGATCGGACTTTTCACGTCGAGCGTGGAGTCGGGATAGCGGTTCGGTTCATAGGGGCCGTGCCCCTGCAAGGTCACCGCGAAATAGAAGAAGGGCCGGCTCGCCCGGTCCGCGCTGTCGATGATCTCCTCGATGAAGGCCGTGTCCGCTGCCAGCGGCCCGCGTTTCTCCAGCACAGGCAGCGTCTCTTCCGAGAGAAAACGGTCGAAGCCGAAATCGCCATAGACCGTCGCCCGGTTCCAGAACCATCCGGCATAGGGATGAAAGGCGCGCGTGTCGTAGCCCTCGCTTTTCAGGAATTTGGCCAGCGAAGGCATCGGGGTGCGGACATATTGCTGGTAGGGGATGCTGCCGTAGGGCAGGAAGGCATTGGAAAAACCGGTCAGCGCCTCGAACTCGACATTGGCGGTCATGCCGCCGAATTCGGGCGACAGCATATTTCCGGATTGGAGTGCGCGCACGGTGGGAATCGGATCGGGCGTGATCGTGGTCTTCGGCAGCCGCGTCGGATCCCAGAAGGATTCGCTCATCACCATGATGATGTCGGGCCTGTCCTCAGGCACGACCACTGGCGCCAGTTTCTGCCCGAGGATCGCCTTCATGGCGTCCTCCGAATAATCCTTCGGCGCGCCGACCTTCGCCATCGGCACGTTGAGCGCGAAGGCTATGGCAAAACCGTTGCTGTTGTAGTTTTCCTTTTGGTCCCACATCACCGGCGAGATCTGCAGCCGGTCGCGTGCCCAGGAGAAGGTCGCGTAGTCCATGATCGAGCCGAAGAAGATGAGCGCGGGCAACGCCAGCACCAGCCGCGAGGCCCGCGCCTTGAAGGTCAGCCGCGGGGCACGCTTGCAGCGGAAGCGCCACGCGGCCACCAGAAACGCGACAGCCGCGATTGCAGCAAGCGTGAAGCCGATCGCAGCGACCGGCCGCTGGCGGACGAGAAGCGGCATCAGCTCGACGATCTGCCGCGCATAGAGGAAGTCTGTGGGATAGAGCGGATCGCCGAGATAAAACGCCTTCTGGTGACCGACGAAGGCGAGCCCGATCGCCACCGGCGCGATCACGAACAGCGCGTGATAGGGCCGCCCGAGCAGAGCGTCGAAGAACACGATCAGCAGCGCAAACAGCGCCACCGTCGTCCAGCCGGGCCGGAACGGTTGCTGGAAAAAGTCCAACGTCTGCGCCAGCGAGCCGCGCGCGACCAGTTCAACGGCAAACACCAGCAGCGCCGCGACCAGCAGGGTGACCAGCGTCGAGCCGCAGAATCGCATGGTGCTCCAGCGCTTTTCCGGAGTGTCGCCACCTGCCGATCCTTGCTGCCGAAACGGCTGCGATCTCCGCGTCTGAAAACCCAAGGCGCGCTTCCCCGAACTCATGGATGGGCGACTGTCATGCACCCGTCACGGTAATGTCATCCTCGCGTCACAAAAATCCAGAGCCTGTGACCAAATTTAGAAGGATTTTCAGCGCCGGCAAAAGAATCTGGAGAGAAGGATGCGACCGATTGTCCCTTGCCGGTCTTGACTTTGGCGGCGCCCTCGCGCGACAGGGCTAGGCAAGAAAAGCAGCAAGGACCGGACTGCCATGACGATCGTATTCACCTTCCCAGGCCAGGGAAGCCAGGCTGTTGGCATGGGCAGGGACCTTGCAGAGGCCTTTCCGGAAGCGAAAGCGGTCTTCGACGAAGTCGACGAGGCGCTGGGGGAAAAGCTCTCGAAAATCATCTGGGAGGGGCCGGAAGACGCGCTTACCCTGACCGCGAACGCACAGCCGGCCCTGATGGCGGTGTCGCTGGCTGCGTTGCGTGCGCTGGAAGCGCGCGGCTTTTCGCTGAAGGACAAGGTGTCCTACGTGGCCGGCCATTCGCTTGGCGAATATTCGGCTTTGGCAGCGGCGGGCATGTTCTCCGTCGCCGACACCGCGCGGCTGCTGCGCATTCGCGGCAATGCCATGCAGGCGGCTGTTCCGGTCGGCGAGGGCGCCATGGCGGCCATCCTTGGGCTAGACCAGGATTCCGTAGAAGCCGCCTGCGCCGAGGCGTCGGAAAGCTCGACATGCCAGATCGCCAACGACAATGGCGGCGGCCAGTTGGTCATTTCCGGCGCCAGGGCCGCGGTCGAGCACGCCGCGAAGCGCTGCACGGAAATGGGAGCGAAGCGGGCGCTGATGCTTTCGGTCTCGGCGCCCTTCCACTCGGCGCTGATGGCGCCCGCCGCCGATGCGATGCGCGAAGCCCTGGCGAAAGTGACTAAGACCCATCCGTCGGTGCCGGTCGTTTCCAACGTCTCGGTCCAGCCCCTGTCCGATCCCGAACTCATCGCAACGCGGCTGGTCGAGCAGGTCACCGGCCGGGTGCGCTGGCGCGAGACCGTCGAATGGTTCGGCGCCCGCGCGCCGGTGACATTGTACGAAGTCGGCGCCGGCAAGGTGCTTTCGGGTTTGGCCCGCCGCATCGACCGCGAGATCGCCACCGCCAATATAGGCACCCCGGCGGATGTCGAGGCGGCGCTGGCTGCATTGGGCTAGCAGGGCTGGTCCTCCAACTCCGGCAGCCGTGCTGGCAGAAACCCCTGGGGAACCGAACATGCTCGGTGTCTGCTACTATCCGGAACACTGGCCGGAAGCGTGGTGGCCGGATGATGCGCGGCGCATGCGCGAAATGGGCATTTCGTTCGTGCGCATTGGTGAGTTTGCCTGGTCGCGGCTTGAACCAAGCCGCGGCGCCTTTGATTTCGGTTGGCTCG
Source organism: Mesorhizobium yinganensis (assembly GCF_040081985.1). NCBI lineage: Bacteria > Pseudomonadati > Pseudomonadota > Alphaproteobacteria > Hyphomicrobiales > Phyllobacteriaceae > Mesorhizobium > Mesorhizobium yinganensis. The sequence goes on from NZ_JBEBMH010000009.1 coordinate 6,858, forward strand.
ATCGCGCTATGGATGTGCTCGGCGAAGCCGGGCTCAAGATCGTCCTCGGCACGCCGACCGCGGCGCCGCCCAAATGGCTGATGGACGAGCATCCCGAAATCGCACCCATCGACGAGCAGGGCCGGTCATACGGCTTCGGCGGCCGGCGGCATTACAATTTTTCGTCCGACGTCTGGCGAGGTGAAACCCGTCGCATCGTGGAGACGATCGCCCGGCATTTCGGGCAGCATCGGGCGCTGGTCGGCTGGCAGACCGACAATGAATATGGCTGCCACGGGACGGTGTTTTCGTGGGGGCCGGAGGACTTGAAGGGGTTCCGCGACTGGCTGCGTCGCCGCTACCAGACTGCTGACCAACTTAACGAAGCATGGGGCAACGTCTTCTGGTCGATGGAGGTTCGCCGTTTCGACGAGGTGCCATTGCCGGCGATGACGGTGGCGGACCCAAATCCGGCGGCGCGGCTGGATTTCTGGCGTTTCAAGTCGGACGAGATCGCCGCCTACAATCTGATGCAATGCGAGATTGTCCGCGCGCATTCCCCCGGACGCTGGATCACCCACAATTTCATGGGCTTTTCCAACGGGTTCGATAGCTGGAAGGTCGGCAACGCACTCGATTTCGCATCCCACGATTCCTACCCGCTCGGGCTCGCCGAATCGTTTCTGCCCACCGAAGAGGAGCGTTGCCGCTGGGCCGAGACCTCTCATCCCGACATCGCGCCGTTCAACCACGATCTCTATCGCGGCATCGGCCGAGGCCGATTCTGGGTGATGGAACAGCAGCCCGGACCGGTGAACTGGGCGCCGTGGAACCCCGTGCCGAAGCCCGGAATGGTGCGCCTGTGGACCTGGGAGGCTCTGGCTCACGGCGCGGAAGTGGTGAGTTACTTCCGTTGGCGCCAGGCACCATTCGCGCAGGAGCAGTTTCACGCCGGCCTGAACTTGCCCGGCCTTTCCATCGGCGGCCATGAAGCGACGGCTGTCGGCCGCGAGCTCGAAACGATAGGTCGCCTGCCAGAGCCAGGGCAGGCGCGTGTGGCAATCGTCTACGACTATGAGGCTGCATGGGTGTTACGCGTGCTGCCGCAGGGCCAGGATTTTAGGTTCCCGGAACTGGTTTTCCGCTGGTACGAAGCCGCGCGCCGCCTTGGCCTGGACGTCGATTTTGTCGCGCCCGGCGCGGCGCTCGACGGTTATGCGCTGGTGCTGGTCCCGTCGCTGCCGATCATCACGCAGGCTGCGCTCGCGGCGTTGGAGGCGTGCGAAGCCGTGATTGTCTTCGGATCGCGCAGTGGCTCGAAGACCTGGAATTGCGCGATCCCTGCCAACCTGCCGACCGGCCCGCTCGCGGAGCTCACGGATGTGCGCATTACGCAAGTCGCTTCGCTTCGGCCCGGTCTTCATGATGCAGTCGACGGGAATGTCACCGGCAATGCCGTCCGTTGGCGCGAATATGTCGAGACCGACGCCGACGTCCTTGGTCGTTTCGAAAGCGGCGACCCTGCGCTGATCGCGAAAGGGCGCTCTCTCTACCTGGCCTGCTGGCCGGACGAAAAACTCCTTGCATCGGTCATGAAATATGCAGTTGAAGAGGCGGGACTGGAAATGCTGGACCTGCCGGAGCATGTTCGGATCCGCCGGCGCGGCGGATATACTTTTTGCTTCAACTATGGCGGGCCGGATTGGGGCTGTCCGGCGGATGCCAAACTTGTGCTTGGCGAATCTGTCATAAGATCGCAACAGGTGGCAATTTGGGTTAACTGAGCGGAAATCCGCGGTGGGCGATACGGTCGATGGCAGATCGCTTGCAAACAAGATCGACGATATCGGAGACGCAAAAATGTTCGAACTCACCGGCCGCAAGGCGCTGATCACCGGTGCGAGCGGCGGCATAGGCGAGGCGATCGCGCGGGTGCTGCATGCGCAAGGCGCCATCGTCGGGCTCCACGGGACGCGCGTGGAAAAGCTCGAGGCGCTGGCCGCCGATCTCGGTGATCGGGTAAAACTGTTTCCCGCCGACCTGACCAATCGCGATGAGGTGAAGGCGCTCGGTCAGAAGGCGGAAGCCGACCTCGAAGGCGTCGACATCCTCGTCAACAATGCCGGCATCACCAAGGACGGTCTGTTCGTGCGCATGGCCGATGCCGACTGGGATTCGGTGATCGAGGTCAATCTCACCGCCGTGTTCCGGCTGACCCGCGAACTGACGCATCCGATGATGCGCCGTCGCAACGGCCGCATCGTCAACATAACGTCAGTGGTGGGTGTCACCGGCAATCCGGGGCAGGCGAACTATTGCGCGTCGAAGGCCGGCATGATCGGCTTCACGAAATCGCTCGCCCAGGAGATTGCCACCCGCAACGTGACCGTCAACTGCGTGGCGCCGGGCTTCATCGAATCGGCGATGACCGACAAGCTGAACGACAAGCAGAAGGACGCGATCATGGCCGCGATTCCCTCCAGGCGCATGGGCACCGGCGCCGAGGTTGCGGCGGCGGTTGCCTTCCTGGCCTCGGGCGAGGCCGCCTACGTCACAGGCCAGACGATCCACGTCAATGGCGGCATGGCGATGATCTGAGCCGGCTGACGCAAAGTCAGCCCATTGGGCCGCTGAATGCGGCTTTTCGCCTTGGATGCCTTCAAGCTTTCGTGTAATGCGCGATCATACTGGCGGCGGATGGTCAATTCATGACCGTGACCGGCGCGTTCCGGCAAACGTCATCTTTCAGCTTGATTAGCGGCAATCCGCCCGCTAACGAAGACACACAACTTGATACGAGGAAGCCAACATGAGTGACACCGCAGAGCGCGTCAAGAAGATCGTGGTCGAGCATCTCGGCGTTGAAGCCGACAAGGTGACGGAATCTGCGAGCTTCATCGATGATCTGGGCGCGGACTCCCTGGACACGGTCGAACTCGTCATGGCCTTCGAGGAAGAGTTCGGCGTCGAGATTCCGGACGACGCGGCCGAGACCATCCTCACCGTCGGCGACGCGGTGAAGTACATCGACAAAGCCTCTGCCTGATCCGCTCGACATGCCATCAGCGCATCGGGAGACTGCGATGAGGCGTGTCGTGGTTACGGGTCTGGGTCTGCTGTCGCCTTTCGGCGTTGGCGTGGACCATACCTGGGAGCAGATCCTTGCCGGCAGGAGTGCCTGCCGGCGGGTCACGACCTTCGAAGTCGAAGACATCGCTTGCAAGATCGCGCACGTCATTCCTCGCGGCGACGGCAGCGACCACACATTCCATCCCGAGTCCTATCTGGAGCCGAAAGAGCTTCGCAAGATCGGCGACTTCATCCTCTATGGCATCGCAGCCGCTGACGAGGCGTTGAAGGATGCCGGCTGGGAGCCGAAGTCCACCGAGGACCGCAACGCCACCGGCGTCATGATCGGTTCGGGCATCGGCGGCATCGACGGCATCGCCGACAATGCGCTGCTGCTCAAGGATCGCGGCCCGCGCCGCATCAGCCCGTTCTTCATCCCAGGCAACATCATCAATCTGGTTTCTGGCCAGGTCTCGATCCGTCACGGCCTCAAGGGGCCGAACCACGCGGTCGTCACCGCCTGCTCGACCGGCGCGCACGCCATCGGCGACGCGGCCCGGCTGATCATGTTCGGCGACGCCGACGTCATGCTGGCCGGCGGTGCCGAGGCTCCGGTGACGCGACTTTCGATGGCTGGTTTCGCGGCCTGCCGGGCGCTGTCGACAGACCGCAACGAGCAGCCGCAAACCGCCTCGCGCCCCTTCGACCGCGATCGCGACGGTTTCGTCATGGGCGAGGGCGCCGGCGTGGTGGTGCTTGAAGAACTCGAACACGCCAAGGCGCGCGGCGCGAAAATCTACGCCGAGGTTGTCGGCTACGGCCTTACCGGCGACGCCTATCACATCACCGCTCCGGCCGAGGACGGCGATGGCGCCTTCCGGTGCATGAGCGCCGCCATCAAGCGGGCTGGCCTGCAGCCGGCGGACATCGACTACATCAACGCCCACGGCACGTCGACCATGGCCGACACGATCGAGCTTGGCGCGGTCGAGCGATTGGTCGGCAACGCGGCGTTGAAGATTTCGATGTCGTCGACCAAGTCGGCGATCGGACACCTGCTGGGAGCGGCGGGTGCCGCGGAAGCGATCTTCTCGGTGCTGTCCATCCGCGACAACATTGTGCCGCCGACCATCAACCTCGACAATCCGGAACGCGAGACGGCAATCGATCTCGTTCCGCATAAGCCGCGGCAGCGCCAGGTCGATGTCGCGCTGTCGAATTCCTTCGGTTTCGGGGGCACCAACGCGTCGCTGGTGTTCCAGCGCTTCGAGGGCTGACGTCGCGTCGCTTCGGTCTGCCGTGAATTTTGCCATATTCGCGCCTAGTCTCCCCGGCGGGAGATCGGCGCGGCAGTATAGAGGCCCCAGGCTACGGCAATGAGCGAAACTCAAACCAACACTGCCGAATTCGGCCGGCAGGCGGAGCCGCCCAAACCGGCTGCGGCCAAGACGGCCAGCGAGGCGCTTCGTCCTGAAAAGGGAACGCCGCCACCGTCATCGCGGCGCTCGCGCGCCTCGCGCAACCAGATCGTCGTGTTCATGAATCTGGTCGTGTCGCTGGTGATGCTGATGGTCATCGCAGCGGGCGTCGCGGTTTACATCGGCAAGGAGGCCTTCAACGCTCCGGGTCCGGCAACCGTGGCCAAGACTTTCCTGGTCAAGGAGGGCACCGGCACGGCGCAGATTGCCGCGCAACTCGAACAGAACGACCTGATCAGCGATGCGTTGATCTTCCGCCTCGGCCACCGCGCCTATGGAGGTGACGAGACGCTGAAGGCGGGCGAATACGAGGTGCCCGCCGGCGCATCTATGCGCGACATCATAAAGCTGCTGCAGAGCGGCAAGTCGATCATGCATTCGCTGACCATCCCCGAAGGCCTGACGGTCGCGCAGGCGTTGCGGCGGATTGCCGACAATGATGCGCTGAGCGGCGCCATGCCGTCCGAGATACCGCCGGAAGGAAGCCTCGCGGCCGACACCCAGCGCTTCACGCGCGGCGCCGACCGCAAGACGATGATCGCCAAGATGCAGCAGCAGCAGCAGGCCCTGATTGACGAGGTATGGGCGAAGCGCGCGCCCGACCTGCCGCTCGCCGACGTGAACGAGTTCGTCACGCTGGCATCGATTGTCGAGAAGGAAACAGGCGTCGACTCCGAGCGCCCCCATGTCGCGTCCGTCTTCGTCAACCGCCTGCGCAAGAAGATGCGGCTCCAGTCCGACCCGACGATCATCTACGGTCTGTTCGGTGGCGCCGGTAAGCCGGCGGATCGCCCGATATATCAATCCGACATCGAGAAGCCGACGCCCTACAACACCTACGTCATCAACGGGCTTCCGCCGACGCCGATCGCCAATCCGGGGCGCGCGGCACTTGAGGCGGTCGCCAATCCGTTGCAGACGGACGATCTCTATTTCGTCGCCGACGGCACCGGCGGCCACGTCTTCGCGAGTTCGCTCGACGAGCACAACCGCAACGTTGCTCGCTGGCGGGCCATGCAGAAGCAGCAGGACGGTGACGCCGCAAAGACCGGCGACGGTACGGCGCAATAGCGGCAACGCCTCGCAATGGGCGCAGGCAGCCGGTTCGGCTGACTTCATACCCATTCCCTACGGCGCTTGCACGGCTGGACGCGATCCTGTCGACCCGGTATCGGGATGTCTGACATGACGTTATCGCGGAGGCGCCTGACTTCCGGCGTTAGAGTCTTAGCCGGAAGGAATGCCTCTCGATGACCCTTCAAAGCATGACCGGCTTTTCCCGCGCCACGGGCGAGGCAAATGGAACCTCCATTGCCTGGGAGTTGAAATCGGTCAACGGCAAGACGATCGAGATAAGACTGCGGCTCCCGCCCGGCTACGAGCGTCTCGAGCAGGGCGTGCGGCAGTCGCTCCAGAAACGGTTCGCGCGCGGCAATTTCCAGGCGACGCTGACCATCGGCAAGGTTGGCGGCGGTACAACGCAGCCTGTGATCAATGAGGCGTTCCTGAAGGATCTCGCGGGGCTCGCCAAACGGCTTCAGGAACAGTTCGGAACGGCTCCCGCCAGCGCCGACGGCTTGCTTGCGCTGCGCGGCGTGCTCGAACCTGCGGACACGCTGGAGACCGAGGAGACGCGCGCCGGGCTCGACGCGGCCATCTTTGGCACCTTCGAGCACGCCATCGCCGATCTTGCAAAGGCCCGACAAGCGGAAGGGCAGGCAACCGGCGAGTTGCTCCTCGGTCATATCGACGCGATCGAGGCGCTGGTTGCCCGGGCCGAGGCGGATCCCTCGCGCGAACCGGCGTCGATCCGAGCGCGGCTGGCCGAGCAGGTGGCTCTGCTAATGGATGCCAGTGCCGGCCTTGACGAGAGCCGCCTGCACATGGAGGCCGCATTCCTCGCCACCAAGGCCGACATTCGCGAGGAGATCGATCGGCTCACGACGCATATTGCATCCGGCCGCGCGCTGCTCGCCGCCGGCGGACCGATCGGCCGCAAGCTCGATTTCCTGGCGCAGGAATTTAATCGCGAATCAAACACGTTGTGTTCTAAGTCGAATGCGGGGGCGATCACCGCCATCGGCCTGGAGCTGAAGGCGGTCGTGGACCAGTTTCGCGAACAGGTTCAGAATTTGGAGTAGGGATGGAGACGGGACAGCAGATAGCGGGCATTCGCCGCCGCGGCTTGATGCTGGTGCTGTCTTCGCCGTCGGGTGCGGGCAAGTCGACGATTGCACGCAATCTCCTCGAGAGCGATCACGAACTCAGCCTTTCCGTCAGCGTTACGACACGCTCCCGCCGCGGCAGCGAGATCGACGGCGTCCACTATCGATTCGTCTCGCAGCGCGAGTTCGATCGCCTGCGCGATTCGGATGCGCTGCTGGAATGGGCGGAAGTCCATGGCAATTGCTACGCCACGCCACGCGAACCGGTCGAGGCGGCGATGGCCGAAGGCCGCGACATGCTGTTTGACATCGACTGGCAAGGCGCGCTGCAATTGAAGGACAAGATGCGGGCCGACATCGTCTCCATTTTCATCCTGCCGCCGTCCATGACCGAACTGAAGAGCCGGCTGAAGCGCCGCGCCGAGGATTCGGAGGATGTGATAGCGCGGCGGCTCGACAATGCCAGGGTGGAGATCGAGCACTGGCGCGACTATGACTATGTGGTGATCAACCGCGATCTCGACCGCGCGTTTTCGCAGGTCAAGGCGATCGTCACCGCCGAGCGCCTGCGCCGCGACCGCCGGCCGGGGCTGTTCGACTTCGTTTCCGGATTGCTCGACGAGAAAGTCTGATCCTCCGCGCCTGCCAAGGGCTCGGGACGATCGAGCGGAATGGCCCCGTCCTTCAAATCGTGCTCGCCAACCGCACGAACTCTTCCACGCTCAAAGTCTCGGCCCGTCGTGTCGCGTCAATGCCGGATTTTTCCAGCAGTGCCTCTCCGCCCAGGCTTTTCAGGCTCTGCCGCAGCATCTTTCGCCGCTGGCCGAAGGCCGCCTCGGTGATGCGCTCCAGCTTGCGCATGTCGGCGGGCAGGGGCGTCGCGCGCGGTTCGAGATACACGACCGACGACGTCACCTTCGGCGGCGGCGTAAACGCGCGCGCCGGAATGTCGAAGGCGATGTCGGCCTTGCAACGCCAGCCTGACAGCACACCGAGCCGCCCATAGGCGTCGCTGCCGGGCGCGGCGACTATACGTTGTGCTACCTCCTTCTGGAACATCAGGGTCAGCGACCGCCAGAAGGGTGGCCATTCCGCCGGCGTCAGCCAGCGGACCAACAGTTCGGTGCCGATATTGTAGGGAAGGTTGGCGACGATCTTGACCGGCTCGCCTGGCGCCAGCGCCGCCATGTCGGTCTTCAGTGCGTCCGCCGCCACCACTTCCAGCCGACCCGGATAATGCGCGGATATTTCTTCCAGCGCCGCCAGGCAGCGTTCGTCGCGTTCGATAGCCACGACGCGCTTGGCCCCATGCATCAGCAGCGCGCGGGTCAGGCCACCTGGGCCTGGGCCGACCTCGATCACCGTCACATCATCGAGCGGAGCGGCGGCACGAGCCACCTTTCCCGTCAGGTTCAGGTCGAGAAGGAAATTCTGCCCGAGCGATTTTTTCGCCTGAAGCCCGTGGCGTTCGATCACCTCGCGCAGTGGCGGCAGGCCGTCCAGGGTGAGGCTCATGCCACGGTCCGCACCGCCATTTGCCCGGCAAGGCGCAGCGCCGCGATCAGGCTGTCGGGCTTCGCCTGGCCGCTGCCGGCGATGTCGAAAGCGGTCCCGTGGTCGGGCGAGGTGCGGATGAAGGGCAGGCCGAGCGTGACATTGACCGCCTCGTCGAAGGCCAGCGTCTTCGCCGGTATCAGCGCCTGGTCATGATACATGCAGATCGCCGCGTCATAGGTTTTTCGCGCGCGGCTGTGGAAGAGCGTGTCGGCCGGCAGCGGCCCGCGCGCATCGATACCGTCGCGAATCAGCACTTCGACCGCCGGTCGCACGATCCTCTCGTCCTCCATCCCCATCGAACCTTCTTCGCCGGCATGCGGATTGAGGCCGGCGACCGCCAGGCGAGGGCGGAGAATGCCGAAGCGCCGTTCAAGCTCGCCGGCAACGATGCGGCCGATGTCGACGATGTCGTGTTCGGTCAGTTTCGATGGCACGTCGGCAAGCGGGATGTGGATGGTCACCGGCACGGTGCGAAGCTCCGGCCCGGCCAGCATCATCACCGGACGCGACGCGCCGCCGGTCCGGATGTTCGCCAGTTCGGCGAGATATTCGGTATGGCCGGGAAACCTGAACCCGCCATCGTACAGAACCTTCTTGGCAATAGGGGAGGTGACGACCGCCGAGGCACGGCCATCGAATGCGTCCGCGACGGCCCGGTCGATCGATTCGATGATGCCCGGCACATTGGCAATTTCCGGCTTGCCCGGACGATCTGCGAACCGCGCCGCCAGCGGTACGACGGGCAACGCCAGTGCATATGTTTTGCGGGCATCCGCCGGTTCGACCTCTTTGATCGGCACGCCGATGTCGAGGCGTTTTGCCCTGTCCGAAAGCATCGCCGGGTCGCCGAGCAGATAAAAACATGGAACGCCGGCCCGCCGCCGCAGCCAGGCCGCCAATGCGATGTCGGGGCCGATGCCGGCCGGATCGCCGGCCGTAAGCGCCAGCGGCAATTGATGCGGCGAACCCATGAGGAAGCCTGGAGACCCTGTTCGACGGCGCGAAAAGGCATGCACTGCGGCCGCTTCGCAATCATCTTCCGCGCCCGAGAGCGCGGATGCCGTAAAATCAACGCTGGACGATCTTGGCGCGTTCGCGCAATTCGGCCGTGTATTTCTTGTCGAGTTCGCCGGCTTGGTCTTCTTCGCTGCCTTCGGCCTGGAAAACTGACTTCGCGACACGGTCGTCTGAGACTTCGCGGGTGCGGCATATGCCGATGAACTCCACGCCGCGATCCGTTTCCCGGACAGGCGTCGCACCGCCGATCTTGGTAGCCTTGATCTGCTCGGCCCACTCCGTCGGCAACTCGGGCGCAAGCACCCGGCCGAGGTCGCGCACCGTCACATCGATCAGCCCCTTGGCGAACTCGCGGGTGCTGTCGCAGCCGGTGAAGCGCTGACGCATCGCCTCGGCTTCCTTCTTGCGCTTTCCGATCGACCCGCGCTCGGATGCCGGAACGACAAAAATGACCTGCTGCAACATGTATTCGGTCGCCGACGGCTTGTTGCCGCCTTTCTCGAGCATGCGGCGCACCACGTCCTGTTCGCTCATGGTGCCGCCCTGCGCTTTGTAGCGGGACGACAGCGCCTGATTCCACCCTAGCTGGGTACGGATGTATTCCTTGAAGTGCGGCGCGGTCACCCCGGCCTTGTCGAGAACACCGTTCAACTGCGCCGTCGTCATCTTGTTGGATTTTGCGAAGCGGGCGTAGGCTGCGTTGACGGCGTCGTCCGGCACCTTGATACCAAGACGCGCGGTCTCGGCGCGCTTCAGCGTCTGGTCCACCATCTCATCGCCTGCAAGCTGGGTCAGATTGCCCTTCTTGCGCTGCAGCTTCAGGAAGGCGGCGCGGCGCTGGATGTCGTAGTCCGTCACTGGCACGCCGTTGACGACGAATTTGATCTCGCTCGCCGCATGGACGTATCCGCTCACCGGAACGGACATCGCCGCCACCGCGACGAACAGGGCAGCATTCAGCGATAGAAGCGTCTTTCTCACGGAGGCCATCCCAAGGTTCCGTTTCTTTCCCTTCAGCTTTCTTTTCCGGTCGATGCCGGACATCTGGGGCGAAACCATGACGCCCGAGAGAATTGCCTATAACGACGGCAACTATCGGACAAACGAACTTGCGTTCGTTTGTTGGAACGAGGTCGTGCCGTTGCCGATGTCGCCGAGCGTCCGCAGCGAAATGCTGAACCCGAATCGCCGCTCGTCGCTATCGTCACCCTCGACATCGCGCGAATCCGACATGGTGAACGCATAAGCGAAACACTCGTCATCATAGGCGAGTCCGATCGTATCGGAAACCATGGTGTCGGCCTGAAGATCATAGGTTCCGGAACCGAACACGCGCCAGTTTTCGTTGAAGCGCAGCGAAGCTCCAGCGCTGACTTCGTGGCGGTCGTCGGCGTAGCCGTAGAGCGGCTGGGCCTGGATGAAAGTATAATTGCTGGTAAGGCTCAGCGGCCCGCTTACATAACCCGCTTTTGCTTCGGTGCGGCGAAGTTCGAAGGTCTGCTCGTCGAAGCGGCCACTCAGCGAGGCCGACAGCCCGAACGGCGCGGCGAAACCGATAAGACCGACATAGTCCGAGGTATCCGTTTCAAGCCCGGATTCGGCGCCGGCATGGACGAAATCGGGGGAGGCGAAGGAGTTGTCCCCGGCGAGGTGATAGGATTGGCCGAACAGCGCGTTTGTCGCCCAGCCATTGTCGTAGCTGCCAGTGTAGCGAAGACCGATATTGGCGCGGGTTCCACCCTCGACCCGGTCATAGCCGGAGAATTTGTCGCGTTCGAAAAGCGTGGCGGCGTCGAACACGAAGCTTTGGGCGTCCTCGTTCGGTATGCTGTATGCCGAACTGTATCTCTCGTCCGGGCGGGCGAAGAGCTGTGCCATCGGCTCCACCACATGCGAGGAGTTGGCGCTCGAAAACAGGACAGGCCAACGCATTTCCATGCCGGCGGTCGCCATCACGCGGTTGTAGTCGGACCTTATATCCACCGGTGCCATGGCGCCAGGCGTGGTGGCGAGCGCGTTTACGGCGTCGATCGAAGCCTGCGATTGATTTACATAGGTCGTGTCGGCCTGGAACTGCAACAGAGGCGTTACCACCAGCCCGCCATCGGTAATAAAGGAGCGTTTCCACTCGGCCTCGGCAGTTAGCCTGCTCGAATACCCCTCGATGCCCTGGACAAGGTCGTCGCGATTCGTCTCGTTCTGGTCGAAGGTCGAATCGTCGAGGCGCGACCGATAGATGGAACGGGCGTTGACGTCGAACCGCAATTCGCCACCGCCGATGGGCTCGTCGGGGATATAACTGTAGTCGAAGCTCGGCAGCACCCACGGCTGAAAGTCGTCGATCGAGTACGGGCTAGAATCCAGCACGTCCTCCTGAACGTCGAACTTCATCCCTCGCAGATCGAAGAAGTTACGGTCGTTCAAGCCGGTCAGGTAGATTTCCGAACGATGCACGTAGGCCTGGTAGCCTTCGATCCCATAGGTCTTCGAGAAATTCTTGTCGCTCTGGTAGAGGATATCCCAGCCGAACTGCCAGCGCGGATTGATGTCGAAGCTGCCTTTCGATCCTACCATCGCGCGCCAGTGATTGGGATCGCCTGTCGGTCCCGAATTGACGGTGTTCTGGTCGTTGAAACTTCCCGGGTCCGCCTGGTAGATGCCGGCGACCTTGAGGCTGTATTGGCCGTTGTCGAAACGCTGGCGCCATTCGGCCTCGCCGAGGAAACCCTGCTGCGTGTAGCCGGTACCGGTGAGCGTCAGGTCTGTGGTCGGCGAAATCGCCCAATAATACGGAACCGAAACGCCGTAGCCGAGATCGGAGCCGCCGGTGAAGCTCGGGAACAGAAACCCGCTCTTGCGCTTGACCGTGGGGTCGGCAATCTCGAAGGCCGGCAAAGTGGCGATCGGGAAACCGAAGAACTCGAAGCGCGATTGTTCGAAGCGGATCGTCTGGGTCTTGCCGTTCCAGATGATCTTCTTCGCCTTGATGCGCCAGACCGGAGCGCGGTCGGGCTGCTCTTCGCAAGGTGCGCAGGCGGTGTAGACGCCATTGTTGAAGGTCGTCACGAGGCCGCCCTCGCGCTTGGCGCTCTCCGCGGCGAAGTAGGTCTTGTCGATCGTCTCGACACGCAACGCATTGACGAATCCGTCAGCGAAGTCGTCGGTGATGTCGATCTCGTCGGAAAAGACCTTGGTGCCGCTGCTGTCGATGATCTGGACGCCGCCACTCGCCACCAGGCGAGACGTTTTGCGGTTGTAGCTGACTTTCTGGGCGACGAGTTTGTTGCCGGCGTAGTCGATTCGCACGCCGCCGACCGCCGTCACCATGTCGGCGTCGATGTCGTAGACCAGCGTATCTGCCTCGAGCAGCATCTGCGAATCGCTCGGCACGGTGCCGGCCATGCGCTCCGTCAGGCCACTGATGTCCTGCGCCGAAACCGTTCCGGCAAAGCCGAGGCCAAGCGCCAAGGCAATCGCCGTCGTTGCGTAAAGACGCACGATGCGAGCCGGTATGCGGCCGTATGCGGGTGACGGACCCCTCACTAGCCGTCTTCCTTGTAAAGCAGAAACGTAACTCCAAAAAACAAAGTAACCACCACCGGCAACCACGCAGCGACGTAAGGTGGCACGAATCCGGCGTTGCCGAAGGCCCTCACGAGAACTGACACCACATAAAGCAGAAAGCCGGCGACCGCGCCACCCAGAATCATCGTGATCGACTGGCCGAGCCGGGCGAAGCGCATCGACACCGTCGCGGCGATCAGCGTCATCGCCACGAGAAGCATCGGAAGCGCCACAAGTGAATGAAATTGCATGACGAATGCGTTTGCCTTCAGCCCGAAGGAGCGCGCCACCTCTATCTTCTCGGGAAGGTCGAGGAACGGAACCGTCTCCGGCTGCGACAGCCTTTCCTGCACGAAGGCAGGCGTAAGGTTCGTCGGAACCCTGTCTTCCGCCACGGTCTCGATTTTCTGGCCGTCGCGCAGGCGCCTTACGTCGATCAGGTCCCAATATCCGTCGCGCAGATAGGCGCGCTTGGCGTCCCTGCGCTCGACGATGTTGCCGTCCGCGTCGAAGGAGAAGAACGACGCCTCGGCGAGTTCCAGCCCCTGGTTGAGGATCATCTTGGCGCCGATGATCGTGTCCGTGCCGTCGGTCTTCTGCCGGATCCAGGGAACGTCGAAGGCGGTCGGCGCCGTCGGGTTGCCCGCCCGCAAGAATGCCTCGATGTTTTCGGCCCTCGCCAGCCCGCGCGCCGCGATCGGATTGAGCAGGAAAATGGTAAGCAGGCCGATCGTCAGCGCACCCAGGCAGACGGGAAACAGGAACTGCCAGGCCGATATCCCCGCGGCTCGCGCAATCACCAGCTCATATTTGCGGTTGAGAGACACCAGGGTCGCCATTGCGCCGAACAGGCAAATGAACGGAATCACCTGCTGTACGATCATCGGAACGCGCAGAATCGAGATCGCCAGCGCGATCTGCACGGTGAAGTTCTTGTAGGCCGACGTGCGGCTTGAGAGTTCCGTGAAATCGATCAGGAACACCATCGCGAAGATGCCGAGGAAGAACCACGCCGTGATCGTGGCGTAGCGGAAGAAGAAATAGCGGCCGAGCGTCCAGGTCACGATGCCTGCCCCTGTCCCGGCTCGGTGCCGCCCCTTATGCGCAGGAAGGCCATGCGGTCGGCGATGCGGCGCAACCAGGACATCAGCGAATCGGCCCACGTGACCGGCAGTTCCATCGTCCTGTTGGTGGCGATGAACCAGATCGGAATGGCCGATGCGACCAATGGGACGGCGTAGATCAGCGGCACGAAAAGTGGGGAAGTCTGGGCCTGGTTGCCAGTGAAAAAGCCCAGCCAGCGCACAAACAAGGCCAGGGTGAGGGTGGTGACGAGCGGATGGATTCGGCCCTCGCGATGCGATTTCGCGTCGGCGGCCACAGCGAGCCCGATAAGCGCGAAGACGACGGGATAGAGCCACTCCGCCAGCCGCCGGTGAAGTATCGCCCGAAATTCCTGCGGCTTCTTCTGGAACGCGCTATCGCTGGGGTCGGGATCGAGGAGGTAGAGCAGGTCCCTGTCCTTGGCGTACATGCTGCCGTCGCCGGATTTCGCAGCGAACACCGAAAGGTCGAAGGCATAGGAATCGAACCGGATCACCGAGACGTCGCCGTTGGAAGCTTTTCGCTGGACGACGCCGTCATTCATCACCAGCGTCTTGTCGTCGCCTTGTTCGACCACCGAGCCCTTCTTGGCGTAATAGATGAAGTCGACGTCCTCCTGGCGGGAATCCGCGAGGAAGACGCCGCCAAAATCGCCGCCGGGAAGTCTCTCTCCGATCTGGATAAAGAGCCCCTTCTCGATCTGCCGGAACGAGCCCTCCTGAACCACCACGGAAATAAGGTCGGCGCGTGCGTCGGCGAGCAGCCTTCTGAACTCCAGTTTCGAATAGGGATCGACCACGTTCGCAAAGACGAACGAAGTGAGGCTCGCCAGCGCGGCTAGGATCAGGATGGGCTTGACGACGACCCAGCGCGAGGCGCCGGAAGCGTTGATGATCGCCAGTTCCGAGTCGGTGTTCATCGAGGCGAAGGTCTGCGCCACGGTGATGGCCACCGCGAAAGGAAGCACCTCCGGCACGACGGACGGTAGGATCAAGCTGGCCAGGTACATGAAATTGCCGGCACTCTGGCCGTTGCTGGTCACCAGGTCGAGGCGCGGCAGCACCTGCGTTACCCAGACGATCGCCATCGTGCCGCTCAGCGTCGCGATGAACGTCAACAGGCCTTTCATGAAAATGTAGCGCTCGATGACTTTCATCAGCGGAGGAGTTCCATGGACGTCCCTTCAGCGCCGCGATGAACGGAGCGGGTCTAAATTATGCGCCGGCCCGAGACAGTTCAACCGGTGCGGCCCCCGCCACGTTGCCGCGCCATGTCCCTGACAGCAGCATTGTCGGCGAGGCAGGCCTAACAAACCGCCAAGAGTCGCGGTTAACGCTTTATTGCCAACGCAGAAAAAATTTTTGACATTCTGATGGCGGCGCGCCGGATACTCAGGTCCAACTCGCCTTGCGTCGCGGCCATTCCTTCGCTTGCCTCAGCCATCTGCGCGTCTGTCCGGAAATCGTGGAGAGAGTGTCCGCTGCCAGATGAGGACGACCGCTGTGGAGTTTGACGGCCGTCGCTGTCACTAGATGATGGACCGCCAGGGTAACGATGGCCGCGAGCAGCACGTCCGAAAGATAGTGTGCGCCGAAGGCGATACGCAAAACACCGGTCAGCGCGGCGAAACCAGTCGCGAGCCCGAATCCCGTCTTGCGCCAGGCCGCAGGCAGTAGGGGCACGACGCAGAGGAGCCAGGTCGCCGACGCCATCTCCCCAGAGACGAAGGAACAATTCGCGGTGCAGTAGCTGGTGATCTCGCCGGCTGCCACGAACGGAAAATCGCCGCCGAACAGGTCCGTATTAATGGGCCGCGGTCTGCCTGAATATCCCTTCAGGACAACGTTGACGACGAGCCCGACGCCAATCGCATAGGTCCAGACGGCGGTCGACGCTTTCCGGGCCAGCGGGCTCTCGAGCCGCCCGCCGATCATGAGTTTCACAGCGATGCAGAGTCCCAGAGAGATCGCTGCGATAAACGGCAGCGCTTGCAGCACCTGGCGCAGATGGGCCAGATGGGCTCGGGCCGGGAAATCACCGCAGACCAGCAATAGTGCCTGAGCCTGCTTACACGGACGCTCGACGAAGAAGAGCTTGCTCGCCGCGATGTCCAGGGCCGGAAACAGCGAAAATGTCGCCAACGTGACGATCGCGATCCAGGCAAGCGTCCGCCCGCTAAGGACAGGAAGATGTCGAGTTGGCCGCCATGTCGCGAGGTCTGGATGCCGGACGGCGGCTATATCGGTCATGCTTTTCCCAACTCGATCGCTCAAGTTGCCAGTGTGCCGGCGCCTCTGTCCGAGGCGCCGTGCCGCAGTCTTGTGCTCCTGTCTGTTAGCCCGGCTTCCTGACACCCACCTTACAGCCCCGCGACGATTTCGCGACGATTTCACTACGGTGGCGCGTTGGCACAGGTGAAGATTCTTGCCAAATCGACGAAAACTCTCAAAGGTTGCCCGACAAAGCACCTCTTTCCCGGAAATGGATGCCGATGACGCCCAGACCCATCATAAGTTTCGCCAGGCTTGCTCCTCCCAAGAAGGGCGTCGCCGTCGTGCTGGCCGGCGATGGAGACGGACTGAGCGAGGCGGCCAAGGCGTGCGACCCCGGCAATGTCCTGCCACGCGCCTTCGACGTCTCCGAATTCAAGGCCAAGTTCGGAAGCGCGGTCGACGTGATCGCTCCGGAGAAGTCGCCGCTCGACCGGCTGATCGCCGTCGGCGTCGGCAAGGCCGCATCCCTGGCCGAAACATGCTGGTGGCGGCTTGGCGGCTCCATTGCCGCGCAGGTGAAGAAAGCCAAGGAGGTCGCTGTTGTGGCGGAACTGCCCAGCGTCACCGTCGGGCCGGGTGAGGCTGCGACCATCGCGGCCGGCATTCTGCTGCGCAATTACAGTTTCGACACCTACAAGACCAAGAAGGATGATGCCAACGGCGCGACTTCCGACAAGCCGGCGCGCATCGTCATCCAATGCGCCAATCCAACGGCGGCCAAACGCGCCTTCGCCGAGGTTGAGGGCACCGTCAACGGCGTCCTGCTGGCGCGCGACCTCGTCAACGAACCGGCGAACATTCTCGGGCCGGTGGAGTTCGCCGCGAAGGCTTCCGAATTGAAGGCCCTCGGCGTTACGGTCGAGGTACTGACCGAGAAGGAGATGCGCAAGCTGGGCATGAATTCCCTGCTCGGCGTGGCGCAAGGTTCCGTGCGGCCACCCCGGATGGTGGTGATGCAGTGGAACGGCGGCAAGCCCAAGGACAAGCCAGTGGCCTTCATCGGCAAGGGCGTGGTTTTCGACACCGGCGGTATCTCCATCAAGCAGGCCGCCGGCATGGAAGACATGAAGGGCGACATGGGGGGCGCGGCTGCCGTCACCGGCCTGATGCATGTGCTGGCCGCGCGCAAGGCCAAGGCCAATGTCGTCGGCATCATCGGCCTCGTCGAGAACATGCCGGACGGCAACGCCCAGCGCCCGGGCGACATCGTCACGTCGATGTCGGGCCAGACCATCGAGGTCATCAACACCGACGCCGAGGGCCGGCTCGTGCTGGCGGACGCGCTCTGGTATTGCAACGACCGCTTCCAGCCGAAATTCATGGTCAATCTGGCGACGCTGACCGGCGCCATCATGGTCGCGCTCGGAAACGCCTATGCCGGTCTGTTCTCCAACAATGACGAGTTGTCGGAGCGACTCACCGCCGCCGGCCAGGTGACGCAGGAGCGGCTGTGGCGCATGCCGATGGGCGCCGAATACGACAAGATGATCGACACCAAGAACGCCGACATGAAGAACACCGGCGGCCGCCACGCCGGTTCGATCACCGCGGCCCAGTTCCTGCAGCGTTTCGTCAAGGACACGCCCTGGGCGCATCTCGACATAGCCGGCACCGCAATCTCGTCGCCGGCCACGGAGATCAACCAGTCCTGGGCCTCGGGTTTCGGCGTCCGCCTGCTCGACCGTCTGGTGCGAGACCATTACGAGAGCTAAAGACTTCGGCATGGCCGACGTCCTCTTCTATCACCTGACCGAATCGACGCTTGAGAATGCGTTGCCGGCGCTTCTGGAAAAGACGGTGCAGCGCGGCTGGCGGGCGATCGTCCAGACCGGCAGCGAGGAGCGGCGAGACGGTCTCGACATCCATCTGTGGACCTATCGCGACGATTCGTTCCTGGCCCACGGCACCGACCGCGAACCGCATGCCGATGCCCAGCCGATCCTCCTCACGGTAACGCAGGACAACCGCAACGCCGCGTCGATCCGTTTCGTCGTCGATGGCGCTGCGCCGCCGCCGGCGGAGGCCTATGAACGAATGGTTTTCATGTTCGACGGCCATGACGCCGCGCAGGTCGAGGAGGCGCGCAGCCAGTGGAAAGTCCAGAAGGCGGCCGGTCACACGGTGACCTATTGGCAGCAGACGCCGGAACGCCGCTGGGAACGCAAGGCGTGACATTCGTGGCCATTGAACTGCACCTCTTGCGCGGCAGCGCCAACATGGCGATTGACGCGCCATGCTGATGCGCGTCGTCTTTTTCATCGTCCTGCTGATCGGTGCAGGCATTGGCTTGGTCTATCCTTGGGCCATCGGCCGTTTGGGCGCCCATGAGATCGGCACCTGGCGCGTGCAGGATGCCGCGGGCGGATTCCGTTCGGCAGAGGTACGCCTGAGCTCCGCCGACGCGCCGGTAAAGGCGGTGCTCGACGTGGCGGCGGTCGTGCCGCAGGGTTTTGATGCCGGCCAGAGCCTGCTCACCATCACCGCCGCCACCGAAGGCCGCACGGTGCTTGCCGAATCGCTCGGCTTGGCACGCGCCGAGAAGCGTGAGGAATCGCCGCAGACCCATCAGCAGCTCTATCGGATCGAAGCCGGTGCGATCCCTGAAATCAGCGACGGCGCCTATACCTTCACCGTCGGTCCGGGCGACGCGGAGGGCGTGCGACTGTCCTCGGTCGACCTGAACCTGACCGGCGGGGCCGGCGCTTATGATGAGCGGGCGCAACCCGTCGGCTTCTCCATCATGGCGATCGGTTTCATCGGATTTGTGCTGTCGTTCCGTCGCGGCGGGCGCGGCGGCGGTGACGGAAGGCCGCAGCCGCCAAAACCGCGCTGGGGCAGGGACGCGGCACAGCCCTGAAGGCCGAGCGCAATGAACTATCGCCACGCATTCCACGCAGGCAATTTCGCCGACGTCGTCAAGCACGTCATCCTCACGCGGCTGGTCGAATACCTGAAACAGAAGGACAAGGCATTCCGCGTCATCGACACCCATGCCGGCGCCGGCCTCTATGATCTTTCCAGCGACGCCGCACAGCGTACCGGCGAATGGCGGGGTGGCATCGGGCGCCTGCACGATTCGCCGTTGGCTGCACCCGCCGCGGCCCTGCTCGCACCCTATCTCGAAGCGGTTGCAGCGGCGAATGGCGAGGACGGGTTCAAGCACTATCCCGGCTCGCCGCTGATTGCCCGCCATTTGCTGCGCAAACAGGACCGGCTGACGGCGATCGAGCTACATCCGCGGGAAGCCCGCGAACTGGCCGAACTGTTCGTTGATGACCATCAGGTCCGCGTCATCGAACTCAATGGCTGGCTTGCGCTCGGCGCCCATCTGCCGCCCAAAGAAAAACGCGGGCTTGTCGTGGTCGATCCGCCCTTCGAGCAGCCCGGCGAGTTCGAACGGCTGCTTCAGGGACTCATGAAGGCGCACCGCCGCTGGCCGGGCGGCATCTATGCGCTGTGGTATCCGGTGAAGGATCGCGACGCCGTGTCTCGTTTCGCCCAGAACCTGCGCGAAGCCGGCATCCCGAAAATCCTCGACATCCGCTTTTACATCCGTCCGCCATCGGACGAGCCGCGCCTCGACGGCACCGGCATGGTCGTGGTCAACCCGCCCTTTACGCTGGAAGCCGAGCTGCGCACCATCCTGCCGGCGCTGCACCGTGTCCTCGCGGAAACACCCGGCGGCGAATGGACCCTGGAATCGCTGGCAAAGGACACCCCCGGAGCTTGACCGGCAGCCGGCCTTTGCGCAGAGTGAATCAGAACGTCCACCCATCCGGACCGATCGCGAGGGCTTCATGTCGCATGTCGTCAAAACACTTGTCGCGGCCGCACTGGCCCTCGGCGGCGTGACGTTCGCATCCATTTCCCATGCCGCGGACTATCTCGTTCAGCGGCACAAGGAGATCAGTGCCTGCGAAAACCCGCTTTTCCTCGGCAAGATATCGGATCGCTTCACCTATCAGGTCCACAATGTGCCCAACCTGCCGGATGTCCGCATCGAGGATTTCCGCGACATCCGTGAGCACCGCTATCTTCCCGAAACCGAGGAATGGCCGATTGCGCGTCGTTATTGCGCCGCGACCGTGGTGCTTTCCGACGGCCGCAAGCACGATCTGTGGTATTTGATCGAAGGCCGCATGGGTTTCGTCGGCATCGGCGAGAATGTCGAGTTCTGCGTGTCGGGTTTCGACCGCTGGTTCGTCTACAATGGGCGCTGCCGGGTCCTGCGATGATCTGACCATGCCGGGCGGCAGGCGGTCGCCGCTGCGGCTCGCCGCGCTGCTCTTCGCGGGATTGGCCCTTGCCGGCTGCGACCAGCAACCGGCTGATGCCGACGCCAATCCCCAGCAGGCCGCCATCGACGCGGGCAAGAATATCCCGCTCGGAAAAGGATTCGATTTCTACGTCCTGTCGCTGTCCTGGTCGCCGAGCTATTGCGAGGCGGAAGGCGAGAACGCCAACCGGCAGCAATGCGCTTCCGGCCGCCCCTACGCCTTCGTCGTCCACGGGCTTTGGCCGCAATTCGAGCGCGGTTTTCCGGAGGACTGCGGCGGCAACAGCGACGTGGACAACGACACCGCCCGCTCGCTCTACGACCTGATGCCGTCTGCCGGCCTGATCCGCCACCAATGGCGCAAGCACGGCACATGTTCGGGCCTGTCCCAGGCCGATTATTTCAAGGTGCTGCGCTTCGC
The DNA here is from genome assembly GCF_040081985.1 of Mesorhizobium yinganensis. Classification (NCBI taxonomy): domain Bacteria; kingdom Pseudomonadati; phylum Pseudomonadota; class Alphaproteobacteria; order Hyphomicrobiales; family Phyllobacteriaceae; genus Mesorhizobium; species Mesorhizobium yinganensis. The sequence goes on from NZ_JBEBMH010000009.1 coordinate 27,761, forward strand.
CCGCGAGCGGGTGGTGGTGCCGGAGGAATTCCGCCGTCTGGACGACTATCGCACCTTGTCGCCGGGCGAGGCCGAGCAATCGTTCATCCGAGCCAATCCGGGCCTCGATGCGTCGGACGTCGCGGTCTCCTGCGACCGCCGCTATTTGCGGGAGATCCGCATCTGCATGACCAAGGATCTCGATTTTCGCGCCTGCCCCGAGATCGACCGCCGCGCCTGCAAGGCGGCAGAGGTCACAATGCCGCCGATGCGCGGCGGATAGGGTCTTTGCCTCAGCAAGATCGCGATGCCGCGTGTGCCTGAACGACGCGGCATCGCTTTATTGTCCGCCTGACCACGAGCGGACAATCCGAATTCTGTGGACGATCAGAAAATCGTCGCCGTCGGCACCCCCAACGCCATCGCGCCGGCATATTCGGCCTGCGGGCCGGCCTGCAGCGGATGGAAGCGGGCGCCCTGCACATCGCGAAAACAGCGCTCCAGCCCGTTGGCGCGATAGAAGCTCGCACCGCCGGCCAGTTCCATCGCCAGTTCCACGGCTTGGATCGCGTTCTTCGCCACCAAAGTGCGTCCCATCATCACTTCGTTCACCGAATCGGCTGATGGCGCGTTGCGCTCGACGATGTCCATCATCCAGCGATGCGCGAGCTGCGCGGCGCGCAACGTCGTGTCCATTTCGCCGGCCAGCTTCAGCGTATGCGGCGTCTGCCGCTTCTTCTTGGCCATGCCGATCGCCATGTCGCGGGCGTTCTCGGCGACGCCGAGATAGACCGCATAGATCAGCGGGAAGGCGATGGTCGAGATGATCTGGAACAGCGGATGCCATTCGCCGCTCTTGCGCGTCAGCGCGACGCTGGCGTCGGGCACGAACAGGCCGTCGATGACCACGTCATTGGAGCCGGTGCCTCGCATGCCCATCGCCCGCCACGTCTCGACGATCTTCACCGCCGGAGAGGACATCGGCACGCCGAAATGAATGACCGAAGCGGTGCCGTCCTCGCCATGCACGATTGCGCCTGTCATCAGCAGATTGCCCGACGCGGCCCCCGAGGTGAAGACTTTGCGGCCGGAGATACGATAGCCGCCATCGACCTTCACCGCCTCTCCCGAACCCGCGATCCAGTCGGAGCCGCCGCTCGACAGCAGCATGATCCGTTCGTTGGCGACACGCTTCAGCAGCGGCTCGGCGGCAGCGAGGTTCTGGTGGCGCCAGCGCCAGGCCGGGATCGCCACCTGATGAGTATGCATGGCGAAGGCCAGCGCCGTCGAGGCGCAATGGCGGGCGAGTTCGCGCAGCATCGCGGCGAGTTCCGCGACGTTCGCACCGCCGCCGCCGAGTTCGGCGGGCACGGCCGCTTCGACCAGGCCGGATGTCTTGAGCGCCTCGAAATTGGCGGCGACGAAGCGATCGTTCTCGTCGGCGTCGTCTGCGTGCTCTGCGAACTGCGGGCCAAGCTGCCGTGCCAATGCGACGACGTCTATTCGGCGCAGCATGCTGGCGGGTTCTGCTCTAAGGGGGGCGTTCATTGTGGTCTCTCCTATAAAATGTTGCAGAATTCCACATTTTACGAAGCCGCGATCCGACACAAGTACAGGAACTGTACCGATCGAAATAAGCCATTGCGCGCCCTGAGCGACGCCGACGGATGCGCTTGGCAAGTTCAACAGCCGCAGTGTATTCTCATACGGGAAAATCGCGGGAGGATGTATGGAAGACCGTGGTGGATATGGGCAATTCTGCCCCGTCTCGATGGCCGCCGAGGTGTTGTGCACCCGCTGGACTATGCTGGTCGTGCGCGAACTGCTTTACGGCTCGAAACGCTTCAACGATCTGCGTCGCGGCGTGCCGCGCATGTCGCCGGCGCTTTTGTCCAAGCGCCTGAAAGATCTGGAAAAATGCGGCATCATCGTCGCCGTTCCAGGCGACCGGGGCGGCATGGAGTACCAGCTTTCGGCGGCGGGCGAGGAGTTGAAACCCGTCGTGCTGTCGATGGGGCTGTGGGGTCACCGCTGGGTGGAATCCCGGCTCACCCTGAAGAACCTCGATCCGTCGCTGCTGATGTGGGATATCCGCCGCAAGCTCAATCCGGAGCCGCTGCCGCCCGGACGCTGCACGATTCAGTTTCAGTACCCCGAATTGCCCGATACGCAAAAGAACTGGTGGCTGGTCATCGACGCGGGCACTGTGGACCTGTGCAATTTCGATCCCGGCTATGACCTGAACCTCCTGGTGCGCAGTTCGCTGCACACCATGACGGCGATCTGGATGGGCATCGTGCCGATCCCGTCCGAGATTGCCGCCGGGCGGCTAACTCTGGAAGGTGAGCGGCCGGTGGCCAAGGCCATGCAGCAATGGATGGGTTTCAGCCCCTTCGTACACGAACAGCGGGCGGTGGCCTGACGATCCTTGGCCCAGTCCGGGGAACCCGCTGAAGGTCCAATTGCCTCCGCAAGCGTTCGGCCATAGCTTCGCCGGCATCACACCGGAGATACTGCGAATGCCGAAAGTGCTCTACGCGCCTGCCTCGCCCTATAGTGCCAAGGTACGGATGGCCGCCGCCCATGCGGGGATACAAGTCGACCTGGTGAAGGTCGAGACAGGCCCGCAACCCGCCGAACTGATTTCCGTCAATCCTCTCGGGAAGATTCCCTGCATGGTGCTGGAGGACGGCAGCTCATTGTTCGACAGCCGCGCCATCACCCAATATCTCAACCGCTTGTCCGGCAACACGCTGTTCCCGAAGGGCGCGGCCAAGCGCCTCGACGCCGAGCGGCTGGAGGCCTGGGCCGACGGCATCTGCGACTGCCTTCTCGCGCATGTCTATGAGCGCCGCATGCGCCCGGCCGAGAAAGTGCACCAGCCCTGGCTCGACCTGCAATGGACGAAAGTGGTGCGCTCGCTCGACCTGCTCAACCAGAGTCCGCCGCGCTTCGGCAAGAAGCCCACCGCGGGACACATCGCCTTGCGCGCCACGCTCGGCTATCTCGATCTGAGATTTGCCGGCCAGTGGGAGCGCGGCCGGGTCAAGCTGAAGCGTTGGGCGGCCCGATTCGACGAGAAGTTCCCGGAACTGAAGGCCTACCTGCCGGCGTGAGGGTGCGCCGTTTTCCTCCCTCTTGCGCGGAGGGTCCGACCCAACACCGGGACGCCTCGGCAGTGCGCTGAGGCAAAGCGGCGTTAGCCGGACGACCCATCCCGCTTTGCTACGCTCAGCTTCCTCCCTCGAGGGGAGGGAGGCCGGCGCACATGAAAAAGGGCCGGACGCAAGCGCCGGCCCTTTGGCTTGTCATGCGACAGAGTCTAGAAATGGACACCCACGCCCACCTGCACGCGGTGGTCCGAGGCGTCGACACTGCGTCCGCCGCCGACATCGAAGTCGGCGCTGCCATAGTCGGTGTAGCGGTATTCGACGCGGCCGAAGACCTTTTCCGTGAGCTTCACGTCGGTTCCTACGCCGGCGGTCCAGCCGAGTTGGGTCTGTGAGTCCTCGTCGCCGGCCGCCTCCACCGTCATGCGCTTGGCGGCACCGCCTGCGGTAACGTAGGTGAGTATGTCCGGGGTAACGGTGTAGCCGAGGCGGGCGCGCAACGACCCGTCGACGCCGCCCTTGACGCGTGTGCCGCTCTTCTTGCCTTCCACGCCGCTGTAGCCGATATCGCCTTCGACACCGGCGATAACGCCGCTGCCGACATCAAAATTATAACCGACAAAGCCGCCGCCGACGAAGCCGTCGGTGCTGACGTCGGCGCCGGTGTCTTCGTCATGCGACTTGCCGGCAAAACCGTAGCCGGCGGTGACACCCGCATAGGCGCCGCCCCAACTGGCGACAGGCGGTACTTCCATCGGCACGGCGGGCTCTGGCGGCGCCTCGATAGCGTCCGCTGCATTGGCGGCGCTCATGCCCATGAATGCGATGAGGCCGATGGCGGTCGCGGCGGGGAGCGCGAATTTTATTCTGGCTGACATTTCAATTCTCCTTAGCCACAGGACACTCGTTACGCTGTGGTCACTTTCGGAAGAGCCCGGCCCGGGACGGGAGGAACGGGCGCGGTGCTCGACAGTCCCGAATGTGGCCTCCAAATGCGGCCCCGCAACACCCGAAGTTTGATCATTCGCCGGCGCCTTTATGGCTGGATTTCGGTGTTGCGCCGGCGCAACAGAGCTTTGTCAGCAGGGTTGGATCGATCTTGCCGAGGCCGCTTGGAGCAAGGGTTTCGGCGTCCTATATTGCGGCATTCACTAAGCCGATTCAGTCGTCTCGGGGCAGCGATCGAGGCGATCCCGCCACAATCCCGCCCGATGAACGAAGGACCGGTAAACGGCTTATTCGGCGTTCGCTCGCGCGCGCCCAACAAATACAAGGGCAGGAAGCTTTGGCAGCAACGACCAACGTGCTGGTGACCGGAGGCGCGAGACGCATTGGCCGCGCCATCGTCGAGGACTTGGCCCGTACCGGATTCGGCGTGGCGATCCACTGCAACCGTTCGCGCAGCGAAGGCGAGGCGCTTGCCGCCGCCATAACGGGGCAGGGCGGGCGCGCGGTTCTGGTCGTCGGCGACCTCACCGATATGGCCGTGCCGGCGAGACTGGTCTCGGAGGCCGAAGCAGCACTCGGTCCGCTGTCGATCGTCGTCAACAATGCCTCCATCTTCAAGGATGACGCGGCGACCGATTTCTCATGGGAGGGCTGGGACCGGCATTTCGCCATTCACGCCAAGGCGCCGGTGGCGCTGGCGCGAGTGCTCGCCGAACGCCTGCCACCGGAGGCCGAGGGTTTGGTCGTCAACATCATCGACCAGCGCGTGCTGAGGTCCAATCCGCGCTATTTCTCCTACGCACTGTCGAAGTCGACGCTTTGGGCCGCGACCCGCACCATGGCCCAGGCGCTGGCGCCGCGCATCCGCGTCAACGCGGTCGGCCCCGGCCCGACCTTCGCCAACGAGAAGCAGCAGCCGGAGGATTTCCAGGCGCAGATCGACGGCCTGATCCTGAGGCGCGGACCGTCGCCGGATGAATTCGGCGCGACGATCCGTTATCTCTGGCAGGCGCGCTCCATCACCGGCCAGATGATCGCCCTCGACGGCGGCCAGCATCTTGCCTGGGAGACGCCCGACGTGTCAGGCATGGTCGAATGAGTCCCGTATCCAGCAAGCTCCGCCCGCCGCCGATCCCGAAAAAGGATGAGGCATCGGATGATATTGCCGGCTATCTGCCCGACGCCGAGACAGACGAGGACGAGGATATCGCGGTAGAGCCCGTCGCTGCCGCGGGACCGGACATCCCCTTCACAGCGATAGACTGGAGCGCTACGCACGGCAGCGACGCGGACGGCAAGGTCGGGGCCGACGTCATCCAGACCCTGGTCAAGCGCCTGCCCAACGCACCCGGCGTCTATCGCATGATGAACGCCGCCGGCGACGTGCTTTATGTCGGCAAGGCGCGCAGCCTGAAGAAGCGCGTCACCAACTACGCGCAGGGACGCTTCCACACCAACCGCATCGGCCGGATGGTGCGCGAGACGGTCACCATGGAATTCGTGGTGACCCGCACCGAGATCGAGGCGCTTCTGCTTGAAGCGAACATGATCAAGCGCCTGCGACCGCGGTTCAACGTGCTGCTGCGCGACGACAAGTCGTTCCCCTACATCGTCGTCACCGGCGACCATGCCGCGCCCGGAATCTTCAAGCATCGCGGCGCGCGTTCGCGCAAGGGCGATTATTTTGGTCCCTTCGCGTCCGCCGGCGCGGTCGGCCGCACCATTAATGCATTGCAGCGGGCTTTCCTCCTAAGAACCTGCACGGACTCGGTTTTCGAAACCCGTACCCGGCCTTGCCTGCTCTACCAGATCAAGCGCTGTTCCGGGCCCTGCACGGGCGAGGTATCGGTCGACGACTATGCCGAACTGGTCGGCGAGGCCAAGGATTTCCTCTCCGGTCGCAGCCAGAAGGTGAAGACGCAGATCGCCGACGCCATGCAACACGCCTCCGACGATCTCGACTTCGAGCGCGCCGCCGTTTACCGCGACCGATTATCCGCCCTTTCGCATGTCCAAAGCCACCAGGGCATCAACCCGCAATCGGTCGAGGAGGCCGACGTCTTCGCGCTGCATCAGGAAGGCGGTCAGGTCTGCATCCAGGTCTTCTTCTTCCGCACCGGCCAGAATTGGGGCAACCGGGCCTATTTCCCGAAAGCCGATCCGGCGCTGGAGGCCGGCGAAGTGCTTGGCTCGTTCCTGGCGCAGTTCTACGACGACAAGCCCTGTCCGCGATTGATTCTGCTGGCGCAGGAAGTCGACGAACAGGACCTTCTGGCTGAGGCATTGGCGACCCGCGCCGGCCACAAGGTCGCGATCGGCGTGCCGAAACGGGGCGAGAAGAAGGACCTGACCGACCACGCCCTGCAGAATGCCCGTGAAGCGCTCGCGCGCCGTCTGGCCGAGACCTCGACCCAGGCGCGCCTGCTCGTAGGCCTCAAGGAGACCTTTGGTCTCGAAAAGGCGCCGACGCGCATAGAAGTCTACGACAATTCGCACATCATGGGCACCAACGCCGTCGGCGCGATGATCGTCGCCGGGCCGGAAGGCTTCGTGAAGAACCAGTACCGCAAATTCAATATCCGCTCGACCGACATCACCCCCGGCGACGATTTCGGCATGATGCGCGAAGTCATGGAACGGCGTTTTTCGCGGTTGCTCAAGGAAGCGCAGGCTGAAGGGCAGAGCGCAGAGGCTGCCGCTCCCGATGATGATGAATCGGCAGGTCACGGCGCATTCCCCGCCTGGCCGGATGTTATCTTCATCGATGGCGGCCAGGGACAGATGTCGGCCGTGCGCAAGATCCTGGATGATCTGGGCATTGCCGACCGCGTTAACGCCATCGGTGTCGCCAAGGGTGTCGATCGCGAAGCCGGTCGTGAACGCTTCTTCGCTCCCGGCCGTGACTCCTTCACTCTGCCTGTGCGCGACCCCGTCCTCTATTTCGTCCAGCGTCTGCGCGACGAAGCCCACCGCTTCGCCATCGGCTCGCATCGCGCCCGCCGCAAGAAGGAGATGACCCGCAATCCGCTCGACGAGATCGCCGGCATCGGCCCCGGCCGCAAGCGCGCGCTGCTTCTCGCCTTCGGCACTGCCAAGGCGGTCAGCCGGGCGGCGATGGACGACCTGATGGCGGTGGAAGGCATTTCTGAATCGGTGGCAAAAGCCGTCTACAATCACTTCCACGAAAGCTGATCCGGCCACAATTGCGTGCTCGAACAACGGTAAGCCTGGGCGCGCGGATTGGTCGCGCCGGGGTCCGGGTTTTCGGTGCCTGCGTCATGCTCGCCGGGGCCGCGCGTCAGGCCAATTGAAGGGAAGCTCCGGTCTATGAAAGCCAACTGCTTGGAAATGCTGGCTATTGGGAACTTGACGCTGCCGTGGGGCGGGGAACTGCTCTTGCCGCTCATGGATGGCGGCCGGCAGCGATGCGCAAAAACCCTTGTTTTTACCTCTGGTCCACCCGATTTGGCGAGTTGACCCCCCACGATCCCATCTGATTTGAGTACGGCTAGGCGAAAGCGACGAAAAATATGGCCAGACGCGCGTTCAATCTTCCCAACATGCTGACCTACGGGCGGATTCTCGCGGTCCCTCTCGTTGTCCTATGCTTTTTCCTGGAAGGCCGGCTGCAATCCAGCGAATTCGCCCGCTGGAGCGCCTTCGCGATTTTTATCCTGGCAAGCGTCACCGACTATCTGGACGGCTACCTGGCGAGGGCCTGGAAGCAGACCTCCAATATAGGCCGTATGCTCGATCCGATCGCCGACAAGCTGCTGGTTGCCACTTGCCTCCTACTGCTTGCCGCCGATACCGATCATCGCGGCGGCATTGCCGGCTGGTCGCTCTGGGCGGCCATCATCATCCTGTGCCGCGAAATCCTGGTGTCGGGCCTGCGCGAATACCTGGCCGAGCTCAAGGTGAGCGTCCCCGTCACCAAACTCGCCAAGTGGAAGACGACCGCGCAAATGGTTGCAATCGCTTTCCTTTTGCTCGGGCCCACCGGAGACGAGATCTTGCCCTACTGGACGCAGATCGGCATATTCCTGCTTTGGGTTTCAGCCATCCTGACCCTATATACCGGCTATGACTATTTCCGCGCCGGCGTGAAGCATATCGTGGACGAATGAGCGAGCAGACCGTCAGACTGATCTATTTCGCCTGGGTGCGCGAGCGCATCGGGCGTTCCGAGGAGGAGGTTACGCTGCCTCCTCAGGTGAAGTCTGTTCGCGAGTTGCTGGCTTGGTTGAGGGATCGCGGCGAAGGCTATGGCAACGCGCTGAAATATCCCGATGCGATCCGCGTCGCGATCAACCAGGAACATGTCGATCACCGGGAACTGGTCGCGGGTGCACGCGAGATCGCGCTGTTCCCGCCGATGACCGGAGGCTGATCCGTGGCCGGTTGCGAGCCGACCGTGCGCATCCAGCGGGAGGATTTCGACACCGCCGCCGAGATCGCCCGGTTGACTCGGGGCAGGTCGGATGTCGGTGCTGTGGTAACCTTTTCAGGGCTTTGCCGCGACGAAGCCGGCACGCTGGCTGCCCTTGAGCTCGAACATTATCCAGGCATGGCCGAGGCCGAGATTGTGCGGATTGCCAGGGAAGCCGCGCAGCGCTGGCCGGTCAGCGGACTGACAGCGATCCATCGCTTCGGCCGGATCGAGCCGGGCGCGAACATCGTGCTGGTGGTGGCCGCATCGGCACATCGGCAGGCAGCGTTCGAAGCCGCCTCCTTTCTGATGGACTATCTGAAGACACGCGCTCCTTTCTGGAAGAAGGAGCACCGCCGCGACGGCCAATCAGGCGACTGGGTCGAGGCGAAGGACGCGGACGAGGCGGCAGTGAGCCGCTGGCGGGTTTCGCCATAGGAATGCCGAACTAGCTAGACCGCAGGCTATTGCAATTGGGACCGGATATTTAGACAATTCTAATGGCCGTATTGTACCCTGCGGTCGGTGAACGGTTCCACGTTGGGCGATGCAATCGCTGTTGAACTCCGTCCATGAATTTGCGACCGGAGGGAATTTGCTTCTCGCGGCGAACCTTGTTCTGTTGGCGCTTCTCGCCTTCTCGATGTTCCGCTACCGCCGCCTTTATCTGAAGGTCGCCGACGATCGTGAGAACAGCAAGGAACTGATCGAGAACCTTTCCGAGGGGATTTATAGATCGCTTCCGGATGGGCATCAGCTCAGTGCCAACAAGGCTCTGGTGAAGCTGAACGGCTATGACACCGAAGAGGAAATGCTCGCCAGCGTTCTCGACATCGGTAAGGAATGGTACGTGCAGCCCGACCGGCGCGATCAGTTCCGCGCCATCCTGCATCATGACGGCAAGGTCGAGAACTTCGTTTCGGAAATCTACCGCCACAAGACGCGCGAGCGCATCTGGATAACCGAATCCGCACGTCTCGTTTACCACAAGAAGACCGGCAAGCCGCTTTTCTATGAAGGGTCGGTGCGGGAGATCACCGAGACCATCGAACGCCTGGCGATCGAGGAACAGTTCCGCAAGCTCACCCAGCGTCTTCCTATCGGGCTCTTCCACTTCGTCCGTCGCGGCGATGGGAACAACGATATATTGTACCTCTCCGAAGGCGCGTCGCGCATCAGCGGCATTCCGCGTGACGAGCAGATCGCCAATCCGCTGGCGTTCCACGAACTGGTGTTCGAGGACGACAGGTCACGTTATTACGAATCTTATCTCAAGTCGGCCGAACATCAGGTCTCCTGGGACTGCGAGTTCCGTATCCGCACGCGCGACGGCGTCGAGAAGTGGGTGCGCATCAACGCCAGCACCGAAATCACCAACGGCGAAATGAATTGGTACGGCTACATCGCCGATGTCTCGATCCGCAAGAGGCAGGAGATGGAGATCGAGGAACTGGCCTACTACGATCCGCTGACCAAATTGCCGAACCGGCGGATGTTCCTCGACCGTATGTCCCAGACGCTGGAGCGATGCGGCCATGAAGCTAGACATGCGTCGCTTCTGTTCATCGATCTCGATAACTTCAAGGCGCTCAACGATACGCAGGGTCACGACATGGGTGACCTGCTGCTGGTCCAGGTCGCCGACCGGTTACGCCAATGCGTGCTGCCCGGCGATATGGTCGCCCGCATAGGCGGTGACGAATTCGTCGTCATTCTCGATGAGGCGGAACAGGATTCCGCGCTCGCCACGGTCAAGGCGATTTCCACCGGCAACCGCATCCTGTCCGACCTGAACCAGGGCTTCGAGATCGGTGCGTTGCGGCATCTCGGATCCGCGAGCATCGGCATCGTGGTCTTCGATGGTGTCCGGCAGCGCGCCGACGAGATCCTGAAACGGGCCGATATCGCCATGTACCAGGCAAAGGGGGCTGGCCGTAACCGATTTGCACTCTTCGACCCGAAAAGCATGGATCACGAGTCGCGGCGCTTTGAGTTGCTGGCAGACTTGCGTCACGCCTTTGCCGCGAACCAGTTCGATCTGCATTTCCAGCCACTGGTCGATTTCACGGGGCGCGTCGTGGCGGCCGAAGCGCTCATCCGCTGGGACCATCCGCAACGGGGCCGGATTCGTCCCGACCAGTTCGTCGCCCTGGCCGAGCAGTATGGGCTGAACGACGAATTGACGCGCTTCGTCTTCGATACCGGTTTCCGCGCGCTCGCAATCTGGGGCATGCAATCGTCGATGAGCCATTTGCGGCTGTCGCTGAATGTCAGCGTGCAGTCCTTCTCGAACGACGGCTTCCTGCCGATGGTGCGCGGCCTTATCGAGAAGCATGCGGTCGACCCTCGCATGCTGACTTTTGAGCTGACCGAGCATGTGATGGCCAAGGACCATGAGCACGTGCGGCGGCGGATGGCCGAGATCAAGCAACTCGGCATCCGGCTTTCGCTCGACGATTTCGGAACCGGATATTCGTCGCTGGCCTACCTCAAGCAACTCCCCTTCGACGAGGTGAAGATCGACGGCGGGTTCGTGGCCGACATAGAGGGATCGGAGAGCGACCGGGCGCTGGTCAAGACCATTTTGGCGATGGCGCGCACGCTTGGGCTGAAATCGGTGGCCGAGCACGTCGAGAACGTCCGGCAGGAAGCCTTCCTACGAGCCTTTGGCTGCGACTATCTGCAGGGCCATCTCTACAGCCCGGCACTGCCGCTTCGGAAGTTCGACGCCCTGTTTGAGCCGCCCGCCGTGCATCCCGGGACGACCGACGACGGAATGCGAAAGCTCGCCTGAGCGTAGCCGATCTGACGAGTTGTCAGCTAGAAACGAAAGAGCCGGCTTGGCGCCGGCTCCATGAAATTCAGCGATTTGCGCCCTTTTTCGGACGGGCCGTTTCAGCCGACGATCTCGGTGTCGGAGAACCAGTAGCGGATTTCCTGGGCGGCCGTCTCCGGGGCATCCGAACCATGCACGGAATTCTCGCCGATCGACAGGGCATGCACCTTGCGGACCGTGCCTTCGGCTGCATTGGCCGGGTTGGTGGCGCCCATCACTTCGCGGTTCTTGGCGATGGCGTTCTCGCCTTCGAGAACCTGGACGATGGTCGGCGCCGACGACATGAATTCCACCAACTCGCCGAAGAACGGCCGTTCCTTGTGGACGGCATAAAAGCCCTCGGCCTCGCGGCGGCTCATCCACACGCGCTTGGATGCGATGACGCGCAGGCCGGCGTCTTCAAGCATCTTGGTGATCGCGCCGGTGAGATTGCGCCGGGTGGCATCGGGTTTGATCATCGAGAAGGTGCGTTCGATCGCCATTGGATGTCCTTGTAAGGCAGCGGAAAGGGGAAAGTGCGGAGCCTATACAGGCCGCCTGACGCCTTGCCAAGGGGAGTGCTGCGGCGTTGCCAAGGGCGGGGGCCACTCACGCCGCCGCCACGACACGCCTGCCGGTGCGGTCATGCAGGTCGAGGCAGCGTTCGAACCAGGCCGCGACCGGGTCGTCGGCAGCAAGCGCCTGGAAAGGCGATACGATGCGGACCCATTGGAAGGCGCCGAACACGATGTAGTCTGCGAACAGCGGTGCCGCGCCGCCGATGAATGGCTGATAGGAAAGCATGTTGCGCAGCGGCTCAAGCCCCGCTCGAAACGCCGCCAGTTTCTGGTTCCGATCCACCGGCACCTCTTCGATCGGTTTGCCGAAGCGTTTTTCACGACTCTCCCGGAAATAGGCTTGGTCAGCCGGCTCCAGCATTCCGTGGATGTCCATCAGTGCCGCCGCTCCCAGGAATGGATGCACCGTAAGCTGTGACCATCGCTCTATGAAGCGCGCCATCGCCATGCCGCCGGGACCGCCGAACAGGCTTGGCCGATCGGGATAGGCTTCATCCAGGTAGAGCGCGATATCGAAGGAGTCCGTAACGACGCGGTCGCCGTCGCGGATGATCGGGACCGTCTTCGAGGCGCTGTCTTCGACCAGCGGAACCCGCGTGAACGGTGTCGCCACGGTCTCGTAAGGCAGCCCCTTGTGGGCGAGCGACATGACGGTCTTCCAGCAATGCGGGCTGAAGGGACGGGAGGCGTCGGTTCCGGCGAGTTCATAAAGCAGAATGGTCATTGGCGGCCCGTGAATTGGCGATTAGGACTGCTGCGACTTTTGCCGCGCCGAACCCAAAAAGGAAGCCGATGAAGCAGCATTTCGAGATGTTCGCCGCCTACAACCGTTGGGCCAACCAGCACGTCTACGAGGCGGCGGCCAACCTCACGCCGGAAGAATTCAATCGCGACACCGGCGCCTTCTTCAAGTCGGCGATGGGCACGCTTAACCATCTGCTGGTCACCGACCGCATCTGGATGAAACGCTTCAGCGGGCTCGGCGATGCGCCGACCGCGCTGGACGCCATCCTGTTTACGGATTTTACAAAATTGCGGCCCGCGCGGATCGCCGAAGACGAACGTATTTCCGATTGGATCGGCAGCTTGACGGCAAAGCAGCTTGCCGGCCGCTTCACCTACACGACGCTGTCGGACATGCGCACGATCTCCCAGCGCCTGGCGCCGGCGCTGGCGCATGTCTTCAACCATCAGACCCACCATCGCGGGCAGATGCACGCGATCCTGACCACACTTGGCAAGCCAAGTGTCTCGCTCGATTTGGCGTATTTCCAGCGCACGGAGGAGGGCAGGGAGTTTGCTTGATCGCGGAAATTCCGGCTCGGCGATGCTCAAACCTGCGTGCCGAAAGCCTTAAGTCCGAGTTCGGATTCCATGAGCGCGAAATCGCGGTCGTTGTGCAGCAGCGGCACGCCGTTCTCGATGCACCAGGTGGCAATGATGACGTCGATCGTCCCGCGAATGGTAATGCCTTTTGATCGAAGTTTCCGGTAATTTGCCGCCGCGGCACGGGCGATCACTTCCCCGCACAGCGGCATGACGCGAAAGGCTCTGATCTTTGCCTCGAGTGCCCGCAAGCCCGCCCCTTCCCGGACACCTTGCAGCACCTCAGCCAGAATGAGGTCGCCAATCGCGAACTCCACGCTGCCGAGCGACATATGTAGCATTTCGCCCTTTGCGGAGGTTCTCCCGGCCAGATAGTCAATCCAAACTGAGGTGTCGACCAGGATCATTTGTCGCGTCGCATGGCGTCAAGATCGCCCTCCCATTCGATCTTTCCGCGCAACGATCTCAACGCTTCCTGGGCGTTCAGGCGCACCAGAAGTTCGAGGGCCTCCTCGACCGTCTCTTTCTTGGTCCGCTTGCCGGAAGCCTGCATGGCCATTGCCATCAGCTTGTCGTTGATTTCGATATTGGTGCGCATGATCCAAATCCGGCAATGTGTATAGAGGATCAAAATTATACACATTCCGGCTTGCGCATTCAACTTCGGTCCTTGATCTTGCCGGCTCCGTCCGTCACAAGCGCGGCATTATGCTGACCATCAACGACCTTTCCCTCCGCATCGCCGGGCGCCTGCTTCTCGACCATGCCTCGCTGTCGCTGCCCGAGGGCGCGAAGGCGGGCCTGGTCGGACGCAACGGCACCGGCAAGACCACGCTGTTCCGCGCCATCACCGGCGATCTTGCCAGCGAGACCGGTTCGATCTCGCTGCCGAAAAACACGCGCATCGGCCAGGTCGCGCAGGAGGCGCCGGGCACCGAGGATGCGCTGATCGAGATCGTGCTGGCAGCCGATACCGAACGGGCGGCGCTGCTCACCGAAGAGACGACCGCGACCGATCCGCACCGCATCGCCGAGATCCACATCCGGCTCGCCGATATCGACGCGCATTCGGCGGAGGCGCGCGCCGCGACGATTCTTGCCGGCCTGGGCTTCGATTCCGATGCGCAAAGGCGGCCTGCTTCATCCTTTTCCGGCGGCTGGCGCATGCGCGTGGCGCTGGCGGCGGTGTTGTTCGCGCAGCCCGACTTACTGCTGCTCGACGAGCCGACTAACTATCTCGACCTAGAGGGCACGCTCTGGCTGGAAAATTACGTCTCGAAATACCCGCATACTGTTCTGCTGATCAGCCACGACCGCGACCTGCTCAACCGCGCTGTGAATTCGATCGTCCATCTCGACCAAAAGAAGCTGACCTTCTGGCGCGGCGGCTACGACCAGTTCGAGCGTCAGCGCTCCGAACAACTGGAGCTGCAGGAAAAGAGCCGCGTCAAGCAGGAGGCGCAGCGCAAGCATCTGCAGTCCTTCGTCGACCGTTTCCGCGCCAAGGCCTCCAAGGCAAGGCAGGCGCAGTCGCGCATCAAGGCGCTGGAGAGGATGAAGCCGATCGCCGCCGTGCTCGATGACACGGTCCGCCCGTTCAGCTTTCCCGAGCCGGTGAAGACGGTGGCCTCGCCGATCGTCGCGCTGTCCGGCGTCAATGTCGGTTATCAGCCGGGCCAGCCGATCCTGAAGAAAATGTCGTTGCGCATCGACGCCGACGACCGCATCGCACTCCTCGGCGCCAACGGCAACGGCAAGTCGACCTTCGCAAAACTGCTCGCCGGCCGCCTGAAGGCCGAGAACGGCACGATGACGGTCGCGCCCGGGCTCAAAGTGTCGATCTTCGCGCAGCACCAGCTCGACGATTTGAGGCCGGAGGAGAACGCCTACGAGCATGTGCGCCGGATGATGCCGGAGGCGCCGGAATCGAAGGTGCGGGCGCGCGTCGCCCAGTTCGGCCTGACAACCGAGAAGATGAACACGCCGGCCAAGGACCTTTCCGGTGGCGAGAAGGCGCGGCTGCTGATGGGGCTTTCGGCCTTCGACGGACCCAACCTGTTCATCCTAGACGAGCCGACCAACCACCTCGACATCGACTCCAGAGAGGCGCTGATGGTGGCGCTGAACGATTTTCCAGGCGCCGTCATCCTGATCAGCCATGACCGCCACCTGATCGAGGCGACGGCCGACCGGCTGTGGCTGGTCAAGGACGGCGCGGTCAATCCGTTCGACGGCGACATGGCGGACTACCGCCAGATCGTTACAGGTGTTTCCGGCGACCGCCGCGAGAAACGCGAGGCCGACAAGGCGTCGAAGGCGGACCGCCGCCGCGAGGCCGCGGCCCGCCGCGCCGCCGCCGAGCCACTGGCAAAGGAAATCCGCGCCACGGAGGCGCTGATGGACCGGCTGCGCAAACGCATCGACCAGCTCGAGGACAGGCTGGCCGATCCCACCGTCTACGAAAAGGACCCCACGACCGCCACCCAACTGGCCAAGGAGCGCTCGCAGCTTGGCGCGCAACTCTCCCAGCAGGAGGAACGATGGTTGGAGATGTCGGCGGAGTATGAGGAGGCTACGGCGGAGTAGGGAAGCCAGATTCTGGAAGCCTTTGAATCGATCCAGCCGCTGACCGCAAGCCGCACCGCAGCTACAACCACGATCTCCAGTCCTGCAACTACAAATGTCGTGAGTTGTCAGGAGAGACCGCTCCGCAAGCTGCCGCAAACCCGCAAAGCTGGTATAGGCGTCGGCTCGCTCGACAGGCCGAGCGTCCTGAATTTTTTGCGCCTCAGGATCAAATCGCCATGAACGATGTTTCCTCTGTCAGGGCCCTTTCCGGTATCTCCGAGGCCGCGCCTTTGGCGATTTCCGCGCGCGGCATGACAAAAACCTTCGGCGATGTGCGCGCGGTCGACGGCATCGATCTGGACGTCCCGCGCGGTATCATCTTCGCCATCCTCGGGCCGAACGGCGCCGGCAAGACCACGCTGATGCGCATGCTCGCCACGCTCGCCCGGCCGGATGCGGGAACCGCGATGATCGTGGGGCACGATCTGGTCCAGTCGCCGCACAAGGTCCGAGAGGTCATCGCCATGACCGGGCAGTTCGCCTCGCTCGACGAGCATTTGACCGGCCGTGAAAACCTGATGCTGCTTGCCCGCCTCTGGGGATTTCGCGGCCGCGCGTCGAAAACCAGGGCCGACGACCTGCTCGCAACGTTCGGCCTGTCCGACGCCGCGACCAAACAGGTGAAGGACTATTCCGGCGGCATGCGGCGCAGGCTGGATATCGCCGCCTCGCTGGTGGTGACCCCGGACGTGCTGTTCCTCGACGAGCCCACCACCGGCCTTGACCCGAAAGCGCGAAAGGACGTCTGGGCGATGATCCGCGGGCTCGCGGAATCCGGCGTGACGATCCTGCTCACCACGCAATATCTGGAGGAAGCGGACCAACTCGCAGCGCGCATCGCCGTCATCGACCACGGCAGGAAAATCGCCGAGGGCACCAGCCGCGAATTGAAGGCGGCCACGGGCTCCGGCGTGCTGCATGTCGCGCTTGCCGATCCTACGCAACTCGACCGAGCGGCCACGCTTCTCGAAACCCGGCTTGGCCACACGGTCCAGCGCAGCACCGAGGGCGCCGAACTTTCGATCCTCGCCGGCACCGCGAAGGCGGCCAACGAGGCAGTGGCGTCGCTCGTCGCCGAAGGTATTGAGCCATCGGATTTCTCCATGGGCCAGCCCAGTCTCGACGAGGTGTTTTTCGCGCTGACCGGACAGCCGGGATCGAGTGAAAGCCGGAAGGACGAAATCCGATGAGCGACACGATAGCCCTGCGACGCCCACAAAACGTCGCTCGCCCGCCTCGGCCTTCCGCCATCTCCAACGCGCTGGTGTTCGGCTGGCGCGCGGTGCTGAAATTCAAGCATGTGCCGGAGCAGCTCTTCGATCTGGTGATGACCCCGATCATGTTTACGCTGCTGTTCACCTTCGTGTTCGGCGGCGCGCTTGCCGGCTCTCCCGGCGAATACCTTCAGTTCTTCCTGCCCGGCATCCTGGTCCAGACGGTCGTCTTCAACTCCGTCTACTCGGGCATGGGTCTGTCGACCGACCTCGGAAAAGGCCTGTTCGACCGTTTCCGCTCGCTGCCGATCTGGTCGCTCTCGCCCTTTGCCGGACTGATGGTCGGCGACGTGCTCCGCCATCTGATCGCCGGATCGATCATCCTCGGCATCGGCCTGATCCTCGGCTATCGGCCGCAGGAGGGCGTTGTTGGCGTCATCGCCGCCTTCGCGCTGCTCATTGCCATCGGTTTCGGCGTCGGCTGGATTTTCATCGTGCTCGGCCTGCTGATCCGCACGCCAATGACGGTGATGACCATCGGCTTCACCTTCATCTTCCCGCTGGTCTTCGCCTCCAACATCATGGTCGACCCCGGCACCATGCCGGGCTGGCTGCGCGCCTTCGTCGACGTCAATCCGGTCTCGTCGATGACCACGGCCCTGCGTGGCCTGATGGACGGCGGCGCGACGATCGGACAGATCGCCCTGGCCCTGATCGCACCGGTGGTGTTGACCGCGATCCTGGCACCAACGACGGTGTGGCTGTATTTGAGGCGGTAAGGCTTCCCCGAGGGCCGCTCGGGTGTAACGTTACCGTGACGCTGTAACAGCAGGCGGCGGCGAGACGAACATCGGACTGAACGCCAGTGCCTCTGGCAATATGATATTGGCCGGCGGCCAGGTCGGCCGGCGTTGCGTCCGCGTCGTCACGAAATGAGCACTCAACATGACCAGTCCCATCAGGCCGCGGCACGATCTTTCGCCGGCTGAAATCGATGATGTCGAAAATGCCCTCTACGATCACACGCGGCAGGCCATAGGGCGAACCGATGCGCGCGGGATAGGTTTCGTGATCGAGGACGAGACCGGGCGCACTATCGGGGTTGCCGCGGGTTTCTCCTGGGGCGGCATTTGCGATCTCAAGCAGATGTGGATCGATGAAGCCTGCCGCGGACACGGTTATGGAAGGGCGTTGCTGACTGCTTTCATCAACGAGGCTTCACGTCGGGATGTCAGGCGAATTTGGGTGGCGACCCACGATTTCCAGGCACCTGGGTTTTATGAAAAGGCTGGCTTCAAGCGGATGGCCGCGTTCGACGGATGGCCGGAGGGTCACTCCAATGTCGTTCTCTGCAAGACGTTGACCACCGTGTAGCGGCAGCCTCGTTGATATTGCTGGCTCTACTCTCGACACGCTAAGCAAGCTATAGGGTTCGCCATGAACCAGCACGCCCGCATCGCACAAGCCAAGCTCCGCATCGGACATTCCGCCTGTCCGCACGACTGCCCGTCGACCTGCGCGCTCGACGTCGAATTGCTCGACGAGCGCACCATCGGCCGCGTCCATGGCGCGAAGGCCAACACCTACACCGCCGGTGTCGTCTGCGCGAAGGTCGCGCGCTATGCTGATCGCGTCCATCACCCGGATCGTCTGCTGAAGCCATTGGTGCGCTTGGGCGCCAAGGGCGAGGGCGGCTGGAAGGAATCGAGCTGGGAAGCCGCGCTCGACCTCGTCGCGGAAAAATTCATCGCGGCGGAAGGAAAATACGGCGGCGAGACGGTGTGGCCGTATTTTTATGCCGGCACGATGGGGCTGGTGCAGCGCGACGGCATCAACCGGCTGCGGCACGCCAAGAAATATTCGGGCTTTTTCGGCTCCATCTGTACCAATCTCGCCTGGACCGGCTGGATGATGGGGACCGGAAAACTCGCCGGACCCGACCCGCGCGAAATGGCGAAATCGGATTGTGTGGTGATCTGGGGCACCAATGCGGTGGTCACGCAGGTCAACGTCATGACCCACGCCATCCACGCCCGCAAGCAGCGCGGCGCGAAGATCGTGGTGATCGACATCTATGACAACGCCACGATGAAGCAGGCCGATATGGGGCTGTTGCTGAAGCCAGGGACCGACGGCGCGCTCGCTTGCGCGGTCATGCACATATTGTTTCGGGACGGGCTGGCCGACCGCGACTATCTCGAAAAATACACCGACGACCCGAAGGGTCTTGAAGCGCATCTGGCCGACAGGACGCCGGAATGGGCGGCAGCGATCACCGGGCTTTCCGCCGCCGAGATCGAGGCCTTTGCCCGCCTTGTCGGCACGACCAAGCGGACCTTCTTCCGTCTCGGCTACGGCTTTTCGCGCCAGCGCAACGGCGCGGTCAATATGCATGCGGCCCTATCGGTCGCGGCGGTGACCGGCTGCTGGCAATATGAGGGCGGCGGCGCCTTCCATTCCAATTCGGGCATATTGAAGCTCAACACCGATCTGGTGGAAGGTTCGCGGCTGCGCGATCCGGATATCCGCTACCTCGACCAGTCGCGTATAGGCCCGGTTCTGACCGGCGCGGCGGACGCGCTGTTCGGCGGGCCGCCGGTGACGGCGATGCTGATCCAGAACACCAACCCGGCCAATGTCGCGCCGGAGCAACGGCTGGTGAAACGGGGTTTCCTGCGCGACGATCTTTTCACCTGCGTGCACGAGCAGTTCATGACCGACACGGCGAAACTCGCCGACGTCGTGCTGCCGGCGACGATGTTCCTAGAACACGACGACATCTACAAGGGCGGCGGCAACCAGCACGTCACGCTCGGCCCAAAACTGATCGATCCGCCCGAGGGGCCGCGCACCAATCATTTCGTCATCGAGGAGCTGGCGAAGCGCCTTGGCGTCGCCGACCGTCCGGGCTTCGGACTGACCGAGCGTGAGCACATCGACATCATGCTGGAAAAGAAGGGGCTGGGCAGCTTCGATACGTTTCGGGAGCGGCGCTGGGCCGACCTGCAGCCGGAGTTCGAGGCGGCGCATTTCGTCAAGGGGTTCGGCCACCCGGACGGGAAATATCGATTTCGTCCTGATTGGACGGGCACTCCGGCGTCCAACCGTCCGCCGAAGAGCATGGGCATCTTCGGCCCGCACCAGCGCCTGCCGGAATTCCCCGACCATGTCGACCTGATCGAGGTGACGGATGCCGAGCACCCGTTCCGGCTGGCGACGTCGCCGGCGCGCAATTTTCTCAATTCCAGCTTCACCGAGACGCCGGTGTCCATTGCCAGGGAAATCCGCCCGCAACTGCTGATTCATCCCGAGGATGCCGAGACGCTTGGGCTGGGCGAGGGTGCTCGCGTCGAGGTTGGCAACCGGCGCGGCGAGGTTGTGCTGCATGCCAAGCTCTTCGACGGCGTCAGGCGGGGCGTGGTGATCGCTGAGGGCGTGTGGCCGAACAGCGCGCATGAGCGCGGCGAAGGCATCAACGTGCTGACCGGCGCCGACGCGCCGGCGCCTTATGGCGGCGCGGCGGTGCATGACAACAAGGTGTGGGTGCGGGTGGCGGCCTGATTGCGCTGGCGGATCGGCAATTCGGTGTGAAACCGGCCGTCCGGCGGTCATTTACCCAAGATCCTTCGGCCGTAGCATATGGGTGAGCCGCGCTGCGCCAAGGCGAAGTTCCTGCCATTCGCCAGCGAAGACGAAACGCGCCAGCGCCGCCGTCGGGAATTTTTCCCGCAGCCGGGACAATGTCCTTGCCTCGGACTCCAGCGACGCAAGCTGTCCGGCAAAATCTTCTATGCCAGGATTGTGGCCGACTACCAGCAACGTTTTTGCCCGCCCGCCAGCGTCGCGGATTTGCGTCAGCACCTGTTCAGCGGACGCCTCGTAAAGGTCTTTCCGGAAATCGGGTTTCGGCGGATCGGGCAGTTCCGCAGCCACGAGGTCCCATGTCTGCCGCGTGCGCAGGGCCGTCGATACGAGGGCGGCATCGGGCAGCCAGTCGCGCCGCACGAGTTCGCGCGCTATGCGCGGCGTGGCTTTGAGCCCGCGTGGAGCAAGGGGCCGGTCGAAATCGGCGAGGCCGGCGTCGTCCCAGCTCGATTTGGCGTGACGCAGGAGAAGCAATGTCTTCATGGGAGCCCGCTTCCTCGGACTGGAGGCATAATGTCAGCGGCGCTCACGGCTTTCGCTCCGCCGCCGGCCCGATGGTCCCCGCCTTCTTCCAGATTCGCCGCGTCAGTCCAGCGGCGACCAGCGCATCCTCGACCCACCATCCGATCAGCACCTTGCGCCCGTGCACGAAGGGCAGGAACGCCGTGTCGAGGAAGGTGAAAGGGTTGAACGGGTTGGGCCGCATGGAAGCGTAGATCTCGAGGCGGGTCGTGGCGTGCAGCGATTGTCCGCGCGCATGCAGGCCGAAGGTGTCGGCGACCACCAGCGTGTTTCCGGGCACCGCGAACACATGCCTGCCCGGCAGACGCAGGGCACGGAGCTGCTCGTCGGCGACGCGGAAGGCGCCGCCCTTGGTCGAGGCTTCAGAGGCGAGCACACTGCGGCGCTTGTGCCAGGCAAGGCGCCGCTTCGTCGGCCGGTGCGAGCCAGGCACATAGGTGAACGGTCCCTGGCCGGGCTCCACGTCGTGCAGGAAGAACCACGCCTTCATCGTTGGATGGAACGTGTCCATGTGAAGCCGGGTCTGCGGGTCGGTCTTCGATCCGTCAGGGGCCCCGAAAATCGTCTGGATGCAGACGATCGGCTCGGCGTTGAACCCGCCGATATAGCGGGTCAGTCCCCGCCATTCCGGCGTGTCGAGGAGTTTGCGCAATGCCGGCGCTTGTGCCAGCAGGGCGGGCGTGACCGCGATGCGCCGCGTCACCGCATTGCCTTCGCGCATCTCCCGCGCCGGCGCGGTGAGGGCGTGGATTTCGTCCACCAGCGCGGCATAGTCGGCCGCGGCAAGCAGGCCGCGCTTTTCGACAAAGCCCTTTTCGGCGAAGGCGACGCGATCCTCGGCGGAGACCAGATTTTGCAGCCGCTTGCGGCGGCGCTCGGCGACGAGATGCGCCATGCGCAGGCGCCAGACATGCAAACCCCGCCGGTTGAGTTCCTTATTGCCGAGCAGCGGGTCGGCGAAGGATTTGTAGCCGGACGCCAGCCGCAAGAGCGAAAGCGGCAGAAGCAGATAGCGCAGCGGTCCGGGCAGGCTCACGAAACGTGTCTCCTTGATGGCGGTCGCGCCTGTCCCGTCAGGGCGTGAACCGTGCGAGAGCCTGAAGGTCGACCTCTGTGGAGGATGCAACGAGGGAATCCAGGGAGGCACTGGCCGTGACGATCGGCGTCGATGGATCGAAAGCGGTCCTGCCACCCTCCATTCGCGCTTTCCCTTCGGCCACCAGCCGCAAGGCGCGCGGAAACAGCCGGTGCTCGGCCTTCAGCACGCGAGCGCCCAATGTGTCGGCGTCGTCGTCGAGCAATACCGGAACCGCCGCTTGTGCGATGATCGGCCCGTCATCCATCTGGGGCGTGACGAAATGTACGGTGCAGCCGTGGATACGCACGCCGGCGTCGAGCGCGCGCTGGTGGGTGTTCAGTCCCTTGAACAGAGGCAGCAGGGCGGGGTGGATATTGATCATCCGCCCGCGCCATTCGGCGACGAGTGCGTCGGTCAGCAGCCGCATATAGCCGGCAAGGCAGACGATTTCGGTGCCGAACACATGCAAGGTGGCGTCGATCGCCTGGTCGTGCGCCTCCTTGCTGTCGAAATCGGCGCGGGGAAGAACTTTTGTCACGATGCCGGCAGCGTCGGCATAGGCCAGGCCGGGCGCATCCGCCTTGTCGGAGATGACGCCGACGATCTCTGCGGGAAAGTCGGTTTCCTGCGCCGCCGTGATCAGCGCGGCCATGTTCGAGCCGCGCCCGGAAATCAGGATCGAAACGCGTTTCTTTCTGGTCATAAGGCAAGCGTCCCACGATAGATCACGCCCGCATCGCGCCGGGGCACGATGCGGCCGATCGGTGTGACAGCTTCGCCGGCTTCCTGCAGCACGGCGGCGACCTGCGCGGCCTGGCCGGCGGCCACCACGGCGATCATACCGACGCCGCAATTGAAGGTACGCATCATTTCCTGCGGCGTCACGCCGCCGGTCTTCGCAAGCCACGAGAAGACCGGGGGCACCTCGATGGAGTCGAGATCGAGGTCGGCGGAAAAATCCTTCGGCAGCACGCGCGGGATATTCTCCGGAAAGCCGCCGCCGGTGATGTGCGCCAGAGCCTTGATCCCGTGGGTGCCGCGGATCGCCTTGAGCAGGGGCTTCACATAGATGCGGGTCGGCTCCAGCAGCGCTTCGCCGAGGCTCAGGCCGTCGGCGAAGGGGGCAGGGGAGTTCCAGCCCAGGCCGGACAGTTCGATGATTTTCCGCGTCAGCGAAAAGCCGTTGGAATGCAGGCCGGAGGAGGCGAGGCCGAGGATGACGTCGCCCTCGACGATGTCGTCGGTGGGCAGCAACTGGCCGCGCTCGGCCGCACCCACGGCGAAGCCGGCGAGGTCGTAGTCCTTGCCGTGATACATGCCTGGCATCTCGGCCGTCTCGCCGCCGATCAGGGCGCATCCGGCCATGCGGCAACCCTCCGCGATGCCGCCGACGATCGCCACGCCCTGCTCGGGATCGAGTTTCCCCGTGGCGAAATAATCGAGGAAGAACAGCGGTTCCGCACCCTGCACGACGATGTCGTTGACGCACATGGCGACGAGGTCGATGCCGATCGTGCCGTGCCGCCCCGAATCGATGGCGATCTTGAGTTTGGTGCCGACACCGTCATTGGCCGCTACCAGCACGGGGTCCGAAAAGCCGGCGGCCTTCAGGTCGAACAGGCCGCCGAAGCCGCCGATCTCGCCATCCGCGCCCGGCCGGCGCGTGGCGCGCACCAGCGGCTTGATGCGCTCCACCATCTCGTTGCCGGCATCGATGTCGACGCCCGCCTCGGCATAGGTGAGCCCGTTCTTCTGCCCGCTCATCGCCTGGTTCCTTGCATCAGCGGCTCTTCGCATGATCCTAACCTGCCCGCAAGCATGGCGGCACCCTTGCGGCGCGTAGCGGCGTCGACCATCTATCGCAATACAAGAAACACGCCCGGAGGAAACGGCGCTGACCATCCCGAACCTGATCACGATCATGCGCTTTTTGCTGGTGCCGGGCGTGGTCTATGCGCTGCTGTCCGGCCGCATGGACTGGGCGCTGGCCGGTTTCGTGGTTGCCGGCGTTTCCGACGGCGTCGACGGTTTCATCGCGCGGCATTTCAACCAGCGTACCGAACTCGGCGCCTATCTCGATCCGATCGCCGACAAGCTGCTCTTGGTCAGCGTCTTCATCGTGCTGGGCATCATGGGCAATCTGCCGCTCTGGCTGGTGATCGCCGCTGTGACGCGCGATGCGCTGATCGTCACGGCCGTGATTCTGTCGTCGGTGATGGCGCGGCCGGTCGAGATGAAGCCGCTGATGGTGTCCAAGGTCAACACAACCTTCCAGATCGTGCTGGCCATATCCGTATTGGGAGAACTCGCCTTCAGCACCGATTTCGGCCGGTTTACCGACGGTCTTGTCTATCTCTGCGGGGTCTTGACCGTGGCTTCCGCCGCGGCCTATCTCGTCTCGTGGCTGAGGCACATGAACGGTTATGGCGAAGGCAAGACTGCAAACCGCTGAGGTCCCTGCCCAGGAAACGCCCGGCGCGGCCTTCCGTCGCCAGGCGGTTTTCTGGGCGGCCGCCGGCCTCCTTCTCGCCTTCTTCCTCTATCTGTTCAGCGAGATCCTGCTGCCCTTCGTGGCCGGCATGGTGCTTGCCTATTTCCTCGATCCGGTCGCCGACCGGCTGCAGCGGCTCGGCCTGTCGCGCCTCATGGCGACGATCCTGATCCTCTTCACCTTCATCATCGTGCTGGCAATCGGGCTGGTCATCCTCATCCCGCTGCTGGCGAAGCAACTTAATGATTTCATTGCGAAGCTGCCGGAATATCTCAGCCATTTCCAGGCGCTGATCACCAGCTTCGACCCGCAGTGGATCGAAAAGCGCTTCGGCGTGAACGCGACCGACCTGCGCGACGGGCTGAACTCGCTGCTGGCTTCGGGCGTCGGCTTCGTGACCGCGATCTTCACCTCGATCTGGAGTTCGGGCGTCGCGCTGTTCAGCGTCGCCAGCCTGTTCATCGTCACGCCGGTCGTGGCCTTCTACATGCTGCTCGACTGGGATCGCATGATCGCCCAGGTCGATAGCTGGGTGCCGCGCGACCACGTCCATACCGTCCGCCAGATCGCCGCCGACATCAATGTCGCGACGGCCGGCTTCGTGCGCGGGCAGGGCACGCTCTGCCTGGCGCTCGGCCTTATCTACGCCATCGGCCTGACGATAACCGGGTTGAACTTCGGCATCCTGATCGGCCTGTTCGCCGGGCTGATCAGCTTCATTCCCTATGTTGGGTCGCTGGTCGGGCTGGTTCTGGCGCTCGGCGTCGCCTTTGTCCAGTTCTGGCCGGACTGGCTGATGGTCGTCGCCGTCGCCTGCGTGTTCTTCGTCGGCCAGTTCATCGAGGGCAATATCTTGCAGCCGCGGCTGGTCGGCAAGAGCGTCGGACTGCATCCGGTCTGGCTGATGTTCGCGCTGTTCGCCTTCGGCGCACTGTTCGGTTTCGTCGGATTGCTGATCGCGGTGCCGGCCGCCGCCGCCATCGCCGTGCTCGTTCGCTTCGCCATCTCGCGCTACCTGGATTCGCCGCTCTATGTCGGCCATTCTCAGGACGCGGCGGTTGCGAAGCCGGCGAATGCGGTCAAGACGGCGGACTGACCTTGGCCCCGATACGTTTCCGCGAGAATGCCTGTCACGCCGCTTCAAAGGCGACGTGACGTTGATGCGAAAACCGGAACATCCCCGGCAATTGCCGCTCGACCTCGGCCATGCGCCCGGCCTGTCGCGCGACGACCTCGTTGTCTCCGCAGCCAACAGGGATGCATTGGCGCTGATCGAGCGCTGGCCGGACTGGCCGTCGCCAGTGGTGCTGCTGGCCGGCCCGCCCGGCTCGGGCAAGTCGCATCTCGCCGCCGTGTGGCGGGAGATGTCCGGAGCCGAATCCCTCACGGCGCGGAAACTCGAAGCCGACAGCTCCGAGCGGGCGGGCCGTGCCTATCTGGTCGAGGACGCCGACGCCCCTGGGCTCGACCAGACTGGCCTGTTCCACCTGATCAATGCGATGCGGAGCGGGGGAGGGCATTTGCTGCTCACCGCGCGGCGTTTTTCCTCCGCATGGGGCGTGACGTTGCCCGACCTCGCTTCCCGGCTGAAGGCCGCGACCACGGTCGAGATCCATGAACCCGATGACCTTCTGCTCGCAGGAGTGATCACAAAGCTCTTCGCCGACCGGCAGGTCGAGGTCGAGGCGAATGTCGTGCAGTTCCTGGTGCGGCGCATCGAACGGTCGCTATCGGCGGCGATCCAGACCGTGGAGCAACTCGACCGCACCGCGTTGGAACGGAAATCGCGGATCACGCGCGCCATGGCCGCCGAACTGACGGCCGAGATCGAGCAGAAGCGCTTCGAATTCTGACGAGGCCGTCCCTTCGGCGGCGTCTCGGCACCGCGAAGTTCCCCGCCGGGACGAGGCGGCGGCGTTGATGGCCGCCATGCCGCAAGATGCGGTGTAGCCTTATGCCGAAAACGGCCGGACCCTTGAAGCGTGTGCGAAACCGGCGGCGCCTGCCGTGCCGCATAATCGCCCTTGACGTGCGGGCGAATTTTGGAATAAATATTTCAAAATTGGTTCATACGGCTTGAACGTTCCGAATTGCGGAATGTCAGGAGGAGCGTGAAGCCCGGACGGAGGATCGTCCGCGGTTGGGCAAGCGAGACGGGCTTCCGGCACCGCCGGGGCTTCCGGTGACAACAGGGTGCATCCGGACACCTTTCGTGGAGGAGATGACAATGAAGAAATTGTTTCTGGGCGCCGCGATTGCCGCGCTTATGTCGAGTTCGGCTTTTGCGGGCGACATCGGCGTGTCGATGGCGAATTCCGACACCTTCCTGACCGTGCTCCGCAAGGGTATCGAGAAGTCGGCCGGCGACGCCAGCCAGCCGGTGCAGATCGAAATCGCCGACGATGACGTTAACAAGCAGCTCAGCCAGGTCCAGAATTTTATCGCCGCCAAGGTGGATGCGGTGATCGTCAACCCGGTCGACACCTCGGC
Organism: Mesorhizobium yinganensis; assembly: GCF_040081985.1. Classification (NCBI taxonomy): domain Bacteria; kingdom Pseudomonadati; phylum Pseudomonadota; class Alphaproteobacteria; order Hyphomicrobiales; family Phyllobacteriaceae; genus Mesorhizobium; species Mesorhizobium yinganensis. The sequence goes on from NZ_JBEBMH010000009.1 coordinate 55,014, forward strand.
CACCGCGCCGATGACCAAGCTCGCCAACGACGCCGGCATCCCGATCGTCTACGTCAACCGCCAGCCGATCGACGTCGACGCGCTGGGCGCGAAGGGCGCCTTCGTCGGTTCGAACGAGGTCGATTCCGGCACACTCGAGACCAAGGAAGTCTGCCGCATCCTCAAGGAAGCCGGCAAGACCGAGGCCGGCATCCTGATCATGGTCGGCGACCTCGCCAACCAGGCCGCCGTGCAGCGCACCAAGGACATCCATGACGTCAACGCCGGCAGCGAGTGCGGGGTAAAACTCAACGTCATCGACGAGCAGACCGCCGGCTGGGATCCGGTCAAGGCGCAGGACCTGATGACCAACTGGATCGCCGCCGGCCACAAGCCGGATGCCGTGATCTCCAACAATGACAACATGGCCATCGGCGCCATCAACGCCATGAAGGCGGCCGGCTGGGAGATGAAGGACGTGATCGTCGGCGGCGTCGACGCCACGCAGGAAGCGCTCGCCTATATGAAGGCCGGCGATCTCGACGTGACCGTGTTCCAGAACGCCGCCGCGCAGGGCAGCGGCGCCGTGGAAACCGCCATCAAGCTCGCCAAGGGCGAGGCGGTGACCTCCCCGGTCTGGGTGCCGTTCGAACTGGTGACCCCTGCCAACATGGATCAGTACACCACCAAGAACTGATCGCCTGACGATGTTGGGGAGCGCCGCCGAATGGCGGCGGCGCTCCCTCTCGTGATAAGACATCTAAGCCGCATTTCGAACCGGGTCTGGGAGGACTGAGCGGCATGCAAACCCTTGCGACAACGGAATCCAGCGTGGCGCCGCCCGGCGGCGACTATGTGCTTGAGGTCGAGAACGTCCGGAAGGAGTTTCCCGGCGTGCTGGCGCTCGACAACGTGCAGCTAAGACTGCGGCGCGGCAGCGTGCATGCGCTGATGGGCGAGAACGGCGCCGGCAAATCGACGCTGATGAAGATCGTCGCCGGCATTTACACACCGGATTCCGGCAATTTCCGACTGCGAGGCGAGGAGATACGGCTGAAAGGACCGCTCGACGCGCTGGAGAACGGCATCGCGATGATCCATCAGGAATTGAACCTGATGGCGCCGATGACGGTGGCGGAAAACATCTGGATCCGCCGCGAGCCCAAGACGCGGCTGGGCTTCATCGACCACGGCGAGATGCACCGCAGGACGGTCGACCTGTTCAAAAGGCTGAACATCCATATCGACCCAGACGTGAAGGTAGGAACTTTGAGCGTCGCCAGCCGTCAGATGGTCGAGATCGCCAAGGCGGTCTCCTACGAATCCGACGTGCTGATCATGGACGAACCGACCTCGGCGCTGACCGAGCGCGAAGTCGATCATTTGTTCACGATTATCCGCGGCCTGCGTTCTGAAGGCAAAGGCATCATCTACATCACCCACAAGATGAACGAACTGTTCGAGATCGCGGACGAGGTGTCCGTGTTCCGCGACGGCAAATACATTGCCACCAAGCCTTCGAGCGAGGTGACGCGCGACGAGATCATCCGCATGATGGTCGGCCGCGAGATCACCCAGATGTTCCCGAAGGAGACGGTGCCGATCGGCGAGGTGGTGCTTGCGGTGAAGGGCCTTACCCTGAACCGCGTCTTCCACGACGTTTCCTTCGAGGTGCGGTCGGGCGAGATTCTCGGCATTGCCGGGCTGGTCGGCTCGGGGCGCTCCAACATCGCGGAAGCGATCTTCGGCGTCACGCCGGCCAATAGCGGAACGATCGAACTGTTCGGAAAGCCGGTGCGGGTCGACAGTCCGGCGACCGCGATGAGCCATGGCATGGCGTTCCTCACCGAGGACCGCAAGGACACCGGCTGCTTCCTGCTGCTCGACATCCAGCAGAACACGCAGATTGCCGTGTTGCAGTCGGGCTACGTGAAGAACGGCTTCGTCGAGCAGAAGCGGCTCAGCAAGGACTCGCTGGCGATGAGCGATGCACTGCGCGTCAAGACGCCTGATATGTCGGAGCCGATCATCAACCTGTCGGGCGGCAACCAGCAGAAGGTGCTGATCGGCCGCTGGCTGCTGACCCGGCCGAAGATATTGATCCTAGACGAGCCGACGCGCGGCATCGATGTCGGGGCCAAGGCGGAGATCCACCGGCTGATCTCGAAGCTCGCCGGCGAGGGCGTCGCGGTCATCATGATTTCGTCCGAGATGCCGGAAGTGCTCGGCATGAGCGACCGCATCATGGTGATCCATGAAGGGCGAGTGACCGGCTTCCTGAACCGCGACGAAGCCAATCAGGTGAAGATCATGGAATTGGCGTCGCACTGACGGCGCCCAAGAAGCTGCAAAGGTGGAAGCATCATGTCGACCAGCGAGATGACCGCGCAGGCAAGCAGAATTGGAACGAAGAAGCGGCTGCCGCCGGAGGTGTCCATCCTCGGCGTGCTGATCGGCATCGCGCTGGTCTTCGAGATCCTCGGCTGGATCCTCGTCGGCGACAGTTTCCTGGCCAACAAGCAGCGCCTGTCGATCATCATCCTGCAGGTCTCGGTGATCGGCATCATCGCCGTCGGCGTCACGCAGGTGATCATCACCAGCGGCGTCGACCTTTCGTCTGGTTCGATCGTCGGCTTTGTGGCGATGGTGGCGGCGTCGCTGGCGCAGACTTCGACAAACGCCCGCGCCGTCTATCCGGCGCTGACCGACATCTCGCCGGTGTGGCCGGTGCTTGCCGGCCTGGCGGTGGGGCTGGCGGCGGGCGCGGTCAACGGCATGGTGATCGCCTTCAGCGGCATACCGCCCTTCATCGCCACGCTGGGCATGATGGTGTCGGTGCGCGGCCTTGCGAAGTGGTATACCAACGGCCAGCCGGTGGCGCTGCTCAACGAGAATTTCACCTGGCTGGGCAAGAGTTTCGACGTCTGGGGTTTCCCGGTGCCCTTGCCGGTGATCATCTTCCTGCTGGTCGCCGTCATCTTCCACATCGCGCTCGGCTACACACGCTACGGCAAGTTCACCTACGCCATCGGCGCCAACCCGCAGGCCGCGCGCGTTTCGGGCATCAATATCGGCAACCATCTGATCAAGGTCTACGCCATCGCCGGTCTGCTATCGGGCCTGGCGGGCGTGGTCACTGCGGCGCGCGCGCAATCCGGCCAGCCGGGCATGGGCGTTGCCTACGAACTCGATGCCATCGCCGCGGCGGTCATCGGGGGCACCTCGCTCGCCGGCGGTGTCGGCCGCATCTCCGGCACGGTGATCGGTACGATCATCCTCGGCGTGCTGACCTCGGGCTTCACCTTCCTCAAGGTCGGCGCCTACTACCAGGAGATCATCAAGGGCCTGATCATCGTGGCGGCTGTCATCATCGACCAGCAGCGGCAGAACAGGCGCAAGAAGGCCTGATGCCGGCTATGACTTCTCTTTCGCGCTGCGTATGGCAAGGCGCCGTGACAGGGCCAAAGATTCACAATCATCCGTCCGGAACAAGCGGACACACTTGCAACGAGGATCGAATATGACAGTTCGTTTTGGCCTGCTCGGCGCCGGCCGTATCGGAAAAGTCCATGCGAGAGCCATCGGCTCCAACCCGGGGGCCGAACTGGTGGCCGTCGCCGACGCTTTCGAAAAGGCTGCGAAGGACATTGCCGACGCCTATGGCTGCTCTATCCGCAGCATCGAGGAGATCGAGAAGGCGGATGACATCGACGCCGTGGTGATCTGCACGCCGACTGACACGCACGCCGACCTGATCGAGCGTTTCGCCAGGGCCGGCAAGGCGATCTTCTGCGAAAAACCCATCCATCTCGACGTCGCGCGCGTCGAAAAGTGCCTGGAGGTGGTGGACAAGACCGGCGCGACGCTGATGGTCGGCTTCAACCGCCGCTTCGATCCGCACTTCGCCGCGGTCCGCAAGGCGATCGACGATGGCGCCATCGGTAAGGTCGAGCAGGTGGTCATCACCTCGCGCGACCCCGGTCCGCCGCCGCTCGACTACATCGGCCGTTCCGGCGGCATTTTTCGCGACATGACGATCCATGATTTCGATATGGCGCGCTTCCTGCTCGGCGAGGAGCCGGTGAAGGTGCTGGCGACGGCCTCGGTGCTGGTCGACAAGAAGATCGGCGAAGCCGGCGATTTCGACAGCGTCAGCGTCATCCTGACGACCGCCAGCGGACGCCAATGCGTCATCACGAATTCGCGCCGTGCCACCTATGGCTACGACCAGCGTATCGAGGTTCATGGTTCGGAAGGCATGGTCGCCGCCGAGAACCAGCGGCCGGTCTCGATCGAACTCGCCAACGGCAAGGGTTATACAAGACCGCCGCTGCACGATTTCTTCATGACCCGCTACATCGACGCCTACGCCAACGAGATCGCAAGCTTCATCGAGGCGGCAAGCAAGGGCAAGAAGGCCTCGCCGGGCGGACAGGATGGGCTGCTGGCGCTGAAGCTTGCCGATGCGGCGCTGAAATCGGTCGGGGAAGGCAAGGCCGTCCAGATCTGAGGGGCTTGCCGGTCTACGCATACGGTTCGACATGCCGCGCCTGCCGGATCAGGGCAGGGCGGTTTCGTTTTTGAAGGAGAGATGGATATGGATGAGGGACGCAACAGCACCACACGCGCCATCGTGACGGGCGGTGCGCAAGGGGTCGGCTTCGCGGTGGCGAGCCGCCTGGTGGACGAGGGTTGCAGGGCCGTGGCGCTGGTCGGCCGCTCGAAGGAGAAGGGCAAGGTCGCGGTCGACATGCTGAAGAAGAAGGGCGCGGATGCGATCTTCATCAGCGCCGACCTGTCGGACGCCGCGGCCAGCGGCCATGTCGTGGCCGAGGCGCTCGGGCATTTCGGCAGCCTGAATGCTCTGGTCAACGCCGCCGCCACCTCTGCGCGCGGCTCGCTGATCGACACGACGCCGGAAGTTTTCGACCAGATTTTCCACACCAATGTGCGCGGGCCGTTCTTCCTGATGCAGAGATTGGTGCGCCATCTGCTGGAGGCCGAGAAGCCCGGCTCGATCGTCAACGTGCTGTCGATGTCGGCGCATGCCGGCCAGTCGTTCCTGGCGCCGTATTCGTCGAGCAAGGGCGCCCTGGCGGTGCTCACCAAGAACGCCGCCAACGCCTACCGCAAGAACCGCATCCGCGTGAACGCCGTGCTTCCCGGCTGGATGGACACGCCCGGCGAGGCCATCGTGCAGCAGAAATGGCACGACGCCCCCGCCGACTGGCTTGAGAAAGCCGAGGCCGCGACGCCGATGGGCCAGCTCGCCAAGCCCGACCAGCTCGCCGGCCTGATCGCCTACATGATCAGTCCGCATTCCGGCATCATGACCGGCTCGCTGGTGGACTACGACCAGAACGTCGCGGGGGTGGTGGGGGAGTAAGTCCTGTGTTCTTCCCGTAAGCAGCAGGGTAATCACATCTGGCCCCATCCGCTCCGATCCGGCTTCGTCGGCTCGTTTCGGCCCCACCCCCTCTCCGGCCCTTCGGGCCACCTCTCCCCCTGCCCGGGGGAGAGGATACGCAGCGTCGGCGATTGGCGCTCCCCCCGTGGCCGGCTATCCTCTCCCCCGGGCAGGGGGAGAGGTGGCCCGAAGGGCCGGAGAGGGGGTGATGCCTCCTCGTCTGGCCATAGGCGAGGCGCGGAGGATCATTTACCAAAGCAAGCCCATATGCGAAAATCCTCTCCCATCGGGCAAAATAGAGCTACCGCACCTCCACCCACGACGACAGTTCGAACGAGCGCGCCATCGCATGCACGGTGCGCTCAATCTCCAGCCCTTCGGCGAAATCGACGATGTGAGCCGGCTTGCCTTCCAGCTGTGAGATCAACTCCCGGCATTCGATGGTCTTCAGGTCGTTGAAGCCGAGGCCGTGGCCGGGTGCCGGGATGAACTTGTCGTAGGGCCGGTGCTGCGGCGCGGTCAGGATGGTGCGGTAGCCCTGCTCGGTGGGGCGGTCGGAGGTCACATAGAGCTGCAGCTCGTTGAAGCGCTCCTGATCGAAGACGATCGAACCCTTCGAACCGAAGATCTGAATGGCGATGCGGCCCTTGCGCCCCCAGGCCGAGCGGTTGACCAGCAGTGTCCCGGCAATGCCGTTCTCCAGACGCATCAGCACGCTGGCGATGTCGTAGGTCTCGACGGCCCTGCGTCCGCCGCCGGCCACTTGCCGGTCGGCATAGGGTTTCGTCATGTCGCACATGACGCGCGAGACTCGCCCGAACAGTTTTGACACAAGCGACAGCGGATGCACGGCGAAATCGTCGAGCGCGCCGTAACCGGACGCGGCCTCGTGTTTCCAGAAGAACAGGGCTTCCGGATCGGCCATGAAGTCCTCGTCCATCTCGATGCGGACAAGGTTGACGTCGCCGATGATCTTTTCGTCGAGCAGTTGCCTTATGTGCCGGAAGGCGGGGCTCTGGATGTAGTTGTAGCCGAGCACCGCGACCTTGCCGGATATCCGCGCCTCATCCGTCATGGCTTGCGATTCCGCCAGCGCCGGCGCCATCGGCTTCTCGCACCAGACATGCTTGCCGGCCCTCAGCGCTTCGATCGCCATCTCCGGATGGAACTGGTTGGGCGAGGTGACTGAGACGATGTCGACCTCGGGGTCGTTCACCACGGCGCGCCAGTCGCCCGACGCCTTTGCGAAGCCGAACTCGCGGCCCTTCTTCTTAGCCAGCTCGTCGTTTGCCTCGCCGAGATGGACGAGCTTTATTTCCGGCACGTCACCGAATACGGTGCCGACCGAGTTCCACGCCAGTGCGTGGCATTTGCCCATGAAGCCCGTGCCGATCAGTCCGACGCCAATCATTCCCTGTTCTCCAAGCTTGTCCGCCGGCTCCAGCGGCGATTTTGTACGAAATAGTCGATTTTTTGTTGAAATGGAACGGCTGGTTCATTTTATTGTGCAGACGTGTCGTAGAGGCATGATCCGGGAGGCCGGCGCGGATGACTGATGTGGAGCAAACAGTGGACGAGGCGCCGCGCGACTATGACACGCTGCGCGCGCTGATCCTCGAACGCCGGCAGTCCTTGCCGAAGCGCATCGCCCAGGTCGCCGCCTATTCGCTCGACAACCCCGACGAGATCGCCTTCGGCACGGCGGCGAGCATCGCCGCGTCCGCTGGCGTGCAGCCCTCGACATTGATCCGGTTTGCCCAGCATCTCGGTTTCGCCGGCTTCACCAGCCTGCAATCGGTGTTCCGTGAAAGACTGCGCGAGCGCAATTCGTCCTACGAGGAGCGGCTGAGCGGCCTGCGCGCCGAAGGCAGCGACGCGGCCAGCAGCCGCGCCCTTCTCGACGGCTTCCTGACGGCGTCGGAGAATTCGCTCGCCACCATGGCGCGCACGCTCGACCAGAAGGTGCTCGATAAAGCCATCGCCATGCTGGCCGAGGCGGAGACCATTTTTATCCTGGCGCGGCGCCGGTCCTACCCGGTCGCAAGTTACATTGCCTATGCGCTCGGCAAGCTGAAGGTCCGCAGCCAGATCGTCGAATCGCCATCCGGGCTCAACCCGGAAGTGATTTCCTTCGCCACCGTGCGCGACGCCGCGCTGGCGATAAGTTTTTCACCCTATGCGCCGGCGACCATCGAGGAAGCCCGGCTGCTGTCGGAGCAGGGCGTGCCGATGGTCGCCATCACCGACAGCGCGTTTTCGCCCCTGGCGCAGTTCGCTGATGTCTGGTTCGAGGTCGCCGAGGCGGACTACAGCGGCTTCCGCTCGCTTTCCGCGACCATGGCGCTTTCCATGGCACTGTCGGTCGGTGTGGCCGAGAAGCGGCGGTCGTTGTCTCGGCGCGGAAAGAAGACCAGCCTCCAATAGGGAACGTATATTCCATATTGACTAATCCATAGAATTATCATTTCATTGGAGCATCGTAGCGCGCAGGGCCGGCGGGTGGCGCGTCTTTCGACGATGGGAGGCGATCATGGCGAATCCGCCGGACGGAAACGCGGCTGAACTCGATGTCATAACCATGGGCCGCGCGTCCGTGGACCTTTATGGACAGCAGATCGGCTCGCGCCTCGAAGACATAACCTCCTTCGCAAAATCGGTCGGCGGCTGCCCCGCCAACATCGCCATCGGCACGGCGCGCCTCGGACTGCGCTCGGCGCTGCTGACGCGCGTCGGCGACGAGCAGATGGGCCGTTTCATCCGCGAGCAACTGCGGCGCGAGGGCGTGTCGGTCGATGGGCTGGTCACCGACAAGGACCGGCTGACGGCGCTGGTGCTGCTGGCGGTGGAGGAGGAAGGCGTATCGCCGATGATCTTCGTGCGCACCGACTGCGCCGACATGGCGCTGAATCCGGACGATGTCGACGAGGCTTTCGTCGCCTCGGCGCGCGCCGTCGTGGTCACCGGCACGCATTTCTCGCGGGAAAATACCGAAGCCGCGCAGCGCAAGGCGATAAAAATCGCCAAGGCGCATGGCCGAAAAGTGGTGTTCGACATCGACTACCGGCCGAACCTCTGGGGCCTCGCCGGCCATGCCGCCGGTTTCGAGCGCTATGTGAAATCCGACCGGGTTTCGAGCCAGCTCAAATCCGTGCTGCCGGATTGCGACCTGATCGTCGGCACCGAAGAGGAGATCATGATCGCTTCGGGCGCCGACGATCCGCTGAGCGCGCTGAAGGCGATCCGCGCCGTGTCGCAGGCGACCATCGTGCTGAAACGCGGCGCGATGGGCTGCATCGTTTATGACGGCCCGATCAGCGACGATCTCGAGGACGGCGTGGTCGGAAGGGGTTTTCCGATCGAAGTGTTCAACGTGCTCGGTGCCGGCGACGCCTTCATGTCCGGCTTGCTGCGCGGCTGGCTGGGCGGCGAAAGCCTGGAGACGGCGGCGACCTGGGCCAATGCCTGCGGGGCGTTCGCCGTGTCGCGGCTGCTCTGTTCGCCGGAATATCCGACCTGGGCGGAATTGCAGTATTTCCTAGAAAACGGCAGTCCACACCGCGCCCTGCGCAAGGACGAGACGCTCAACACCATCCATTGGGCGACGACGCGCCGCCGCGAGATCCCGTCGCTGATGGCCTTTGCGATCGACCACCGCGTCCAGCTCGAAGAGGCCGCGGCCGCGGCCGGCGTGGACGCCAAAAAGATCGGGCAATTCAAGGTGCTGGCCGTGAAGGCCGCGGCGCGCGTCGCCGATGGACGCGACGGCTACGGCATGCTGATCGACGAGAAGCATGGCCGCGATGCCATGTTCGAATTCGCGCGGCATCCCTTCGCCTGGCTCGGCCGCCCGGTCGAACTGCCGGGCTCGCGGCCGCTGCGCTTCGAATTCAGCCAGGACATCGGCTCGCAACTGGTCGAATGGCCGGTCGAGCACTGCATAAAGTGCCTATGCTTCTATCACCCGGACGATCCCGCGGCGCTGAAGCTGGAGCAGCAGGAAAAACTGCGCACCTTGTTCGAAGCCGCGCGCAAGGTAGGTCGCGAACTGCTGGTCGAGATCATCGCCGGCAAGCATGGCCCGCTGGCCGAGGACACTGTTCCGCGCGCCCTGGAAGAGCTTTATGCGCTGGGCATCAAGCCGGACTGGTGGAAGCTGGAGCCGCGGAGTTCCGCGGCCGCATGGCGGCGCATCGGCGCCGTCATCGAAAGCAACGATCCGCTCTGCCGTGGCGTGGTGCTGCTCGGCCTCGAAGCGCCGGAAAATGAGCTTGTCCAAGCGTTTCGCGCGACAGCCGACGCGCCAGTGGTCAAGGGTTTCGCCGTCGGCCGCACCATTTTCATGGAGCCGGCGGAGCGCTGGTTCGCAGGCAGGATCGGCGACGAGGAAGCGATTGCCGAGATGGCCGGACGCTTCGAGCGGCTGACCTCGGCGTGGCTTGCGGCCCGTAGCCGCAAGGCTGCATAGTCCGTAAAAAACCGGCACGGTTCGGGAGGAACGCATGACCAAGACCATCCGCCTGACCATGGCGCAGGCGCTGACGCGCTATATGACCCGCCAGATGACCGAGATAGACGGTCGAAAAGTGCCGATCTTCGGCGGCGTCTGGGCGATCTTCGGCCACGGTAATGTGGCGGGCGTGGGCGAGGCGCTTTACCAGGTCCGTGACGAACTGCCGACCTACCGTGCGCACAACGAGCAGGGCATGGCGCATGCGGCGATTGCCTTCGCCAAGGCGAGTTTCCGGCGCCGCTTCATGGCCGCGACCTCGTCGATCGGGCCGGGCGCCACAAACATGGTGACGGCGGCCGCGCTCGCGCATGTCAACCGCATCCCGCTGCTGCTGCTGCCCGGCGATGTCTTCGCCAACCGCGCGCCGGACCCGGTGCTGCAGCAGGTGGAAGACTGGGCCGACGGCACCGTCTCCGCCAACGACTGTTTCCGCCCGGTCAGCCGCTATTTCGACCGCATCACGCGGCCGGAGCAGATCATGTCCGCGCTGAACCGTGCCATGCAGGTTCTGACCGATCCCGCCGAATGCGGGCCGGTGACGCTCAGCCTCTGCCAGGACGTGCAGGCCGAGGCCTTTGATTATCCGAAGAGCTTTTTCGAGGAGCGCTTGTGGATTCCGCGCCGGCCCCGGCCGGATGAGCGCGAATTCGAGGCCGCAGTGGCGGCACTGAAGGGCGCGGAAAAACCGGTGATTATCGCCGGCGGTGGCGTGCTCTATTCGGAAGCCACCGAGACGCTGAAAGCTTTTGCCGAGAAACACGGCATCCCGGTGATGGAGACCAATGCCGGCAAGTCGAGCCTGCCGCACGACCACCCGCTCAACATGGGTTCGGTCGGCGTCACCGGATCGTCGGCCTCCAACCTGCTTGCCGAACAGGCGGATTTGGTGCTGGCGGTCGGCTCGCGGCTTCAGGATTTCACCACCGGCTCCTGGGCGCTGTTCAAGGCGGATGGCGTAAAAATAATTGGACTGAATACCCAGCCTTTCGACGCCGGAAAACACCGTGCGCTGCCTCTGGTCGCCGACGCCAAAGCCGGGTTGGAGGCGCTGGAATCCAGCCTCGGCGGCCGGAAATCGCCTGACGCCTGGGTGGCGACGGCGAAGACCGCCAAGGCCGATTGGCTGAAGGCGGCGAAGGCGGTCACCGATCCGACCAACGCGCTGCCGTCGGACGCGCAGGTCATCGGCGCGGTGCATCGCGCGCGCGGCTCCACGGCGACGCTGGTCTGCGCCTCGGGCGGACTGCCGGGCGAATTGCACAAGCTGTGGCCGGCCGGGGCGCCGGGCAGCTACCACATGGAATACGGCTATTCGACCATGGGCTACGAGATCGCCGGCGGTCTCGGCGTAAAGCTCGCTAAGCCGGACCACGACGTCATCGTCATGCTCGGCGACGGCAGCTACATGATGATGAATTCCGAGATCGCCACCTCGGTGATGATCGGCCAGAAGCTGACCATCGTCGTGCTCGACAACAGGGGTTTCGGCTGCATCAACCGGCTGCAGATGGCGACCGGCGGGGCCAACTTCAACAATCTGCTGAAGGACGCCAGACACGAGGTGCTGCCGGAGATCGATTTCGCCGCACACGCCGCCGCGATGGGCGCAGTTGCGCGCAAGGTGGCGTCGATCGCCGAACTGGAGCGCACGCTGAAGGACGCGGAGGCGGATACGAAAACGTCGGTTATCGTCATCGAAACCGATCCGCTGATCTCGACGGATGCCGGCGGCCACTGGTGGGACGTCGCGGTGCCGGAGGTTTCCGTGCGGCCGACTGTGAATGCAGCGCGCGAGAAGTATGAGGAAGCACTGAAGCAGCGTGTGGGCGTCTAAAGGCACGCAATGTCGGAATACGCTTTCACTGCTGCGAACGTCGGCAAGATCGTCGAGGATCAACTCGCGATCATGCCGGGGAATACGGCCGAGAGAGTCAGAAGATATCTGGTCGAACCTTACCTCTCGGTACGACCCTGGTCCTATGGCCCCGAATTGTTCCCGTGTTGGATTGTCCTGGTTGACGACGAGAAAAGCAGCGGGACTGGCATCGCGTTTTGCAGGGAGGGCGTTTGGAGGCCGGAGTTGAAGTGGATATTGCTCTGGGCCGTCCCGGACAGTGGCTATGAGCATCTGGGCCAGGATTCGAGCTGGTTTACTTCACTGGAAGCGGCGTTCAATGACTCGTTCATGTCGACCGACCCTGCTGAGAATTAGATGATGGCGCCCATAAAAGGTCGGGCGCGCTTGGGAAATCGGAGTAAAGAATTGAAAGCCAAACTGGGCATGTCCCCCATCGCGTGGTGGAACGACGATCTTGTCGAACTCTCCGACGACGTCTCGCTGGAAGAATGCCTGCGGCAGTCGCGCTCGGCCGGTTTTACCGGCATGGAGAAGGGGCGGCGCTTTCCCGAAGACCCGGAGATCATGCTGCCGATCCTGAAAGCGGCGGACGTGACCCTCTGTGGCGGCTGGTTCTCCGGCACGCTGGTCACCGAGGATATTTCCGCCAACAAGGACCGCATCCAGCCGATGATCGACCTGTTCAAGGCGGTCAATGCGCCCTGCATCGTCTATGGCGAGGTCGGCCGCTCGATCCAGGGCGATCGCTCCAAGCCGCTGGCCGGCAAGGCCGTGCTCTCCGACGATGAGATGAGGGCCTATGCGAAGCGTGTGACCGAGTTCGGCGAATGGTGCGCCGGGCAGGGCTTGCCGCTGTCTTATCACCACCACATGGCGGCGGTCGTCCAGTTCGAGCACGAGCTCGACGCCTTTATGAATTTTTCGGGGGAGGGGATTCCGCTGCTGCTTGACGCTGGGCATCTGGCCTTTGCCGGGGGCAATGTGTTGCGCGCCATCGACAGGCATCACAAGCGCATCAGCCATGTGCATGTGAAGGACATCCGCCAATCTGTGATCGACGGCCTCGACTGGTCGAAACAGTCATTCCTCGACGCGGTGGCGCTCGGCGCCTTCACCGTGCCGGGAGACGGTTCACTCGATTTCGGCGCAATCGTCCGGAAATTCGCGGACTACGGCTATGAAGGCTGGTTCGTGGTCGAGGCCGAGCAGGACCCGCGCAAAAACCCGCCGCTGAAAATGGCCGAGGTCGGCCACAAGGAATTGATGCGGGTGATGACGGCGGCGGGCTACACGGTGGAGACACAGGGTTTTCCGGTCGCCTGAGCATGGTATGAGGGGATCGGCGCTCTCAGCCGCGCCAAGGTAAGCAGAACCCGACGGATACCCTCATGGCCAACGACCGCGACCACCCCTGGCTCCGCCCCTTGTGGCTCCGCGTGGCGATCGTCGTGCTATGCGCGATCTGGTCGGGCATCGAGTTCTACACCGGAGAGGCCCTCTGGGGCACGCTTGCCGGCGGCATGGCAGTCTATGCAGCCTGGATGTATGTGTGGACCTATCCCAAGCCGCAGGAGCAGCAGGAACAGAAGAAGGAATGACTGAGATGTCGAAGCTCCTGATCAAGCGCAAGGCCGGTGACGGGCTGGTCGCGCAAGTGACGCCGCAAAGCGCCGGCTGGGGTTATGTCGGCTTCGAGCTTCATCGGGTGAAACCCGGCCAGGCGGTGTCGGCATCGACGGGTTCGCAGGAAGCCTGCCTGGTCTTCGTCACGGGAAAGGGCGAGGCGACAGCCGACGGCGAGGATTTCGGCGTGCTCGGCGCGCGCATGTCGCCCTTCGAGGGAAAACCCTGGTCGCTCTACGTCCCGCAGGACTCCGAGTGGTCGGTCACCGCCGAGACCGATCTCGAACTCGCCGTCTGCCTGGCGCCCGGGCTGGGCAAAGGCCTGCCGGCGCGGGTGATCGGCCCCGACGACGTCAAGCAGGAAGTCCGCGGCAAAGGCACCAACACCCGCTACGTCACCAACATCCTGCCGGAAGGTGAGCCGGCGGATTCCTTGCTGGTGGTCGAGGTGATCACGCCGGGCGGCCACACCTCCAGCTATCCCCCGCACAAGCACGACCAGGACAACCTGCCGGCGGAATCCTATCTCGAGGAGACCTATTATCATCGCCTGAACCCGCCCCAGGGCTTCGGCTTCCAGCGCGTCTACACCGACGACCGCTCCCTGGACGAGGTGATGGCGGTGGAGGACGGCGACATCGTCATGGTGCCGAAGGGCTATCACCCCTGCGCCGCCTGCCATGGCTACGATCTCTATTATCTCAACGTCATGGCCGGGCCGAAGCGGACCTGGAAGTTCCACAACGCACCCGAGCACGAATGGCTGATGAAGGCATAGTGGGCGGTAAGGCCGGCCCGCCGCCAGGGCGGTAGACACAGCTTCCAAATGAAAACGGCCGGACAATCGCCCGGCCGTTTTGCATTCCGGAAGACGCCGCTGTCGGCGGCGTCAACTCTCAGATGTAGTTCTGCATGAAGCGGACGCCGGCCTTGCCTGCATATTTGCGCACGTGGGCGGCGGCGGCCTGGATGTCCTTGCCCTTGTTGGTCTGGGCCATCTCGACCTTGTGGTCGGAGCCGGCGAGCGGCCGGCCGAACAGCGAGTTGGTGTACTGGACCTGCGCCATCAGGCGCGATTCCGTTTCCGGATGGGCACCCTTGTGCAGCGCGCTGGTGTCGACCAGGAACACCGTGCCGCGCTTGCCGAGGATTTTCGTCTCCTCATGGGCGATGCCGTGCTCGGCGATCTTCTGGTCGGAGTGGCGGCCGTCGGCCCACAGCGCGTCGGGACGGTTGCGGTGCGTGCCGCGCAGCAGGACGTGCGGGCCGGAACCCATCTCGACGTCCGTCAGATAGACGAACATCTTCACGAAACCCAACCGGTGCATGTCGTGGTGATAGAGCTGCGCCGTATCCGAGAGCTGCTTGTCGTTCTTCGCCTTGACGAAGGAATTGAGGAAGGCGATCGGCGTGTTGAAGATCGGCGGCACGCCCATATAGGCCTGCACGATCGACAGCAGCAGCGGATCGGCGGAGATCTGGTACATTTCCTCGAAGGTCGACAGCCAACGCGCGTCGCCCTTGATCTGCAGCGGCGCGCCGGGCTTGCCGTCCATGCAGGCCTGCACCTTGTCGCCATGGCCTTCGACCAGCTTGCCGAGGATCTTCTGCTTGAGGCTTTCGACGATGGTCTCCGGAATGGTGAACTTCGCCTTCCAGTAGCCGTGCTGCTCGAGGTGGCGGGAGGCACCCTGGACCACCTTGGCCCAGGCGTCGGCGGTCTCGTCCTCGCCGTCCTCGCCGTTGACCAGGCTCACGGTGGTGTCGTCCATCGCGTCGCCGGCCGGAGCGGCGGCGGGCTTGGCGGCAGCCGGCTTGTCGCCGTTGACTGCCGGCACATAGTCACCGAACAGGGTCTGCGACATGTCGTAGCGGGTCTTGCGGATATGCGAGGCGATGACGTCGCTGAACACCTTGTTGCTCTTGCCCTTCGTCTCGGAGAAGGCGGCGCGCATGTTCAGATATTCGTCCTGGTCGTTCACGCTGGTCTTAGCGTATCTGCTATACGCGTCCGCGGCGCGGCGGGCGCGCCAGTTCGGCTCCAGATAATCGCCGATATTCTGACGGAGGTCCTCTGCGGCGATCTGCTCGAGCTGGATCGAATCGTTACGGGCCTCGATAAGAATCTTGTCTGAACTCATAGTGCAATCATTCCTCTTCCCGGCTGGGTGAATGGGCTAGCAATAGATGAAATGACACGACTGTTAAAGCCGGTTCGGCCACCTTGGCTGGCGCTTCCGTGGACCTCACGGAATTTCCTGATCCTATAATCCGTCCCGACGAGGAGCTTCGATGTATCGGGCGTTTCTCGATTGTCTTTGGCGGTCGTCGCCGCTGTTGGCTCATCGAAGATAGCCACCCAACGGTTTTGAAGCCGCACATCGACCAAATCTTTTTGACCCCATGATGACGGATGGTGAGGCCGGTTCCATATCCCAGAATTTTCGCGATCACAATCTTGATTAATCCAGGACACTTTAACGAGTTCCTGTCCGACCGGCAGCGCGAGGCGGCGATCCCGAACGTCGTTGGACCGGAAGGACGGACTGCCTTGCGGCCTGCTCCTGCGCTCCACGCTTGGCCCGCGCCTCCATGCGCGCCGCTTCACGCCGATGCCCGTGCCGGTCGCTGGTGGCTGCGATATGCCCAACGCAGGGCAGGGCGTCTCCAGGTCTCGGACACGGTGCGCGACACTGCGCGATCGGCCTGCTAGAAGAGCGCGACGCGAGAACCTGCCTGCGCTGAAGGCAGCTCTTATCAATCATGGCGTTGCTTGAGGGAAAATGATCACAGGTGAACTGCGCTCGAAAATCGACCAGGTGTGGAACGCCTTCTGGGCGGGCGGCATCGCAAACCCGATCGAGGTGATCGAGCAGATCACCTATCTGCTGTTCATGCGGGGCCTCGACGAGGCGCATACGCGCGAGGAGAACCGCTCGAACAAGTTGAAGCTGCCGATGCGCCGCTGGATTTTTCCGGAAGGCACGGACGGCATCGGCGCCGGCGGCGGCATCGCCTACGAGGACATGCGCTGGTCGCGGCTGAAGAACCGCGACCCCGCCACGATGTTCACGATCGTGTCGGAACACGTGTTCCCCTTCCTGCGCTCCATGGCGGAGGACGGCACGGCGCATGCCACGCACATGAAGGGCGCGCGCTTCACCATCCCCACGGCGGCGCTGCTCGCCAAGGTGGTGGACCTTCTCGACAACATCCCGATGGAGGACCGCGACACCAAGGGCGACCTCTACGAATACATGCTCGGCAAGATCGCCAGCGCCGGCCAGAACGGCCAGTTCCGCACCCCGCGCCACATCATCGCGCTGATGGTCGAGATGACGGCGCCGACGCCGAAGGACGTCATCGTCGACCCGGCCTGCGGCACCTGCGGCTTCCTGGTGGCGGCGGGCGAATATCTGCGCGACAACCATCCGCGCCTGTTCATCGAGCCGGAGACGCGCGACCATTTCCACGAGGAAATGTTCCACGGCTTCGATTTTGACCAGACCATGCTGCGCATCGGCTCGATGAACATGACGCTGCACGGCGTCGAGCGTCCGGACATCCGCTACAAGGATTCGCTGGCGCAGGAACATGCCGGCGACAGCGACCGCTATTCGCTGCTGCTCGCCAATCCGCCCTTCGCCGGCTCGCTCGACTACGACACGACGGCCAAGGACCTGCTCCAGATCGTCAAGACGAAGAAGACCGAGCTGCTGTTCATGGCGCTGTTCCTGAAGCTCTTGAAGCCCGGCGGGCGCGCGGCGGTCATCGTGCCGGACGGCGTGCTGTTCGGCTCGTCGACCGCCCACAAGGAAATCCGCCGCATGCTGGTGGAGGATCATCGTCTCGACGGCATCGTAAAACTGCCGTCCGGCGTGTTCCGGCCCTATGCCGGCGTGTCGACGGCGATCGTGCTGTTTACGAAAACCAATTCCGACGGCACCGACCATGTCTGGTTCTACGACTGCCAGGCCGACGGAATTTCGCTGGACGACAAGCGAACCCCGCTGCTGCCGCCGGAAAAGATCGGCCCGACGCCGGGCTATGTCGAGGCCGGCCATTTCGTCAACATTACGCTGGGCCACGAGGAACTGGCCAAAAACAACCTTCCGGACATCGCCGCGCGCTGGGCTGAGCGGACGGGCGCGGAGCGCAGGCGGGCGCGCACCGACCAGAGTTTTTGTGTTCCCAAGGCCGACATCGTCGCCGCCGGCTACGATCTTTCCATCAACCGTTACAAGGAGGTGGTTCACGAGGCGGCAGAACACCGGCCACCGAAGGAAATCATTGCGGAACTCAAGGCGCTGGAGAAGGAGATTGCGCAGGGGCTGGAGGAACTGGAGGCGATGCTGTGAGCGAGCCCGAGCGCGTCGATCATATCGATGTTGAGTTCAGCCCTCCTGACGTCGGTTGGATTGACATCACGATAGCCACTGCCGCCCAAAAGGCCGAGCTTTCACTCAGTCAGGTGTTCGATCCATTTGACGGGGAGTTTACCGGTTGGCTCGAACGAATAGTCTGTGAGCCACGGGCGGCGTTGGAATTCGACGTCGAAGGCCCAATCGCGATTTTCGCGGCAGAACCGATCGCGGCAAGCGAAGATGTAGTCTTTTCTCTCATGCTCCGGCTTCACACAAACGAAGAGGAGAATGAGTTCGAGTGCATTATCCCCCGGCGCAGGCTCGTCAGCGACTTCTACAATTCGCTGGTGCAATTCTGGGAAAGCGCGGTGGTCGCCGAGAAATGGCTCGAGTGGATGTATATGTATACCGATCCTGATGATATCGCCGAGCTTGATGAGCGTTATCGACGACCTTGGAGTGTTCGCTCTGAGGTTGTGGACAATTATCTGGCTAGTTCTGAGTTGGGACGATGAGTTTTAAAATCGTTCGACTCGATAGAGTTTGTGAGATTAATCCAAGGTCACCAAAATCGCTTGCCGATGACGAAGTTGTTTCGTTCTTGCCGATGGCTGCTGTGTCGGAAGACGGCTTTATCCTCTTTGAGGAAGATCGCGAAGCGCGCGCCGTAAAAAAGGGCTTTACTGTTTTTGAGCGAGGCGATGTTCTTGTTGCCAAGATCACGCCCTGTTTCGAAAACGGAAAGGCGGCAAGAACCGACGCTCTCGCCAACCCGGTTGGCTTCGGGTCAACCGAGTTTCATGTCATTCGCGCCGGTGATGAAATTGATTCTTCTTATCTGTTCCACCTGATTTGGAACGCGCGCCTCCGAGAGACCGGCAAGATGAACATGACTGGCAGCGCCGGCCAGAAGCGTGTCCCTGCCGATTTTCTCAAGCGTCTTGAAATCCCCCTCCCGCCACTCCCCGAACAGCGACGGATCGCTGCGATCCTGGACAAGGCGGATGCGTTGCGCCGCAAGCGCAAGCGCGCCATCGACCTGCTCGACGGACTTACGCAGTCGATCTTTCTGGAAATGTTTGGCGACCCTATAGGCAATCCCAAGGGATTCAAGCGGGGCAGGATCGGGGACTTGTTGATCGAAACACAATACGGGACCAGCGCGAAGGCCGGTGGCCACGGTGCTTACCCGATCTTGCGTATGGGCAACATCACAACCGACGGGAAGATCGAGACGGAGGATCTGAAGTATATCGATCTGAACGCGCGAGAGCTTGAAAAATATACTGTTCGTCGTGGGGATATTCTGTTCAATCGAACCAATAGTGCCGATCTCGTCGGCAAGACAGCGGTCTTCGATCTCGATGAGCCATATGCCTTCGCCGGCTATCTCGTCAGGGCGAGGACTAAGAAAGGGATAAGCCCCTACTACATTTCGGCCTATCTCAACTCGCGCCATGGGAAGGCAACCTTGCGGGGTATGGCCAAAAGTATTGTCGGGATGGCCAACATCAACGCGAAGGAAATGGCGTCCATCCCAATTCTCGTTCCTGATGGTGAGTCACAGCATCGCTACGCAACCGCCTTGGAAGCGTTTGGTCTCCGTCAACGCATCTTCCACGAGCAACTTGGCCTGGCTGATGCTCTATTCTCAGCCCTGCAACACAGAGCCCTCTCGAGCGGCCTTTAGGAACGCGTATGCCAACGACCTACATCCTCGATCTTCCTGGACGTATGACTGAGCGAGGTTTTTGGCTGTACGTCTGGCTAGTGAAGACCGCTGAAGATGAGTTGCTCTACGTCGGTCGCACGGGTGACAACTCAAGTCCATACGCATCTTCCGTATACAGAAGGATGGGTCAACATCTGGGCGACGCCGATAACACAAATGCGCTTCTAAAATACTTGCGGCGGCGATTTCCCCACCGGAGGATTTGCGATTACGAGGCGTTCCGGATGATATCGTATGGTCCGATCTTTCCGGAGGTCGAACGCCACGCGGACTTTGCGTACAGAGTTCAACCGCATTGGGGTGCAGCAATGGCGCTTCATGAGCCTTACCGTGATCGCATGGCTGCCTTGGAGCATAGGCTGGCATCCGAATTGGAGCGAGCCCGATATGTCGTTATGAATCCCGTGCCCGCAGGTGGCGTTCTAAATGAAGCCGATTGGCTACCGGTGCGCGAGGCGTTTGCCGAACATTTCCAACGGCTCGCAGACTAAAGCCGATGTTTGCTGTTGCTTCCCCTCACTGACTAAGTGGGTACGAAAACCAGCGCTTTCGCCACCAAAAAGAAAAAATCTTGTCCAAAATCAACGCATCGCGAGATTGTGGTCGCCCAATCCATCCCCGCCTTTGCAACCAAGCGCACAATGCCCCCCGAAAATTGGCAGGAGGCACCGATGGACTTGGCGATGGAGGATTACCAGCAGGCGCTCAGGCGCATCGCGGTTTTGCTCATTGCCCTGGCCGGGTTGGCCGAGCGTGTGGCCGGCCGGTCGCGACCGCTTCGCGGACTGGTGATCTGGCTCCTGCGTCCGGCCGAGGCCGCCGCGCGGGAATTCGTTAGCGAGGAATTGGCCGGCGCGCCCATGCCGCCGGCGCCGATAATGGTTCGGCGGGGCGGCGACAGTCCCGCCGAGGCGATCCGCCTCGCTCTCTGCCTGCGCGCGCTGGCCTCGGCGCTGGACGATATTTCCGCGAGGGCGGGCCGGCTTGCCGCCCGCCTCGACCCGCATCGCACCGCAAGGGCAGCAGTTTCCGGCGCGGCGCCGTATCCCGGTGGTTCGCAAGGCTCTCGTTCGCGCCAAACGTCCAACTGCAACCCGGGCGAGCATCGCGATCCCAGCCGTCAGCCATCGGCCCAACCCGACACGTCATGACCGCCGGGCTTACCAAACTCTAGAAATCAACTTGCGATTTCATGGTCTTGGCGTAAGCCTTGGGCCATGTCCAACTTTGCCTTCCTCGCCGCCGAGTTTCCCGCCGTCCACGAGGCGGCGCTGGGCCTCGCGCCGTGACCGGTATTCGTCTTGAATTCGACTGGGATCCGGGCAAGGCGGAGACTAACCGCCGCAAACACCGCGTGAATTTCGAAGAAGCGATGAGCATCCTTGCCGACCCGCTTGCGCTGTCGCGGCTCGACGACGAGTCTAGCGAAGGCGAGGAAAGATGGGTTACGCTGGGCAGGAACGGCGCGGGCAAATTGCTGGTCATGGTGCACACCTTCGTCGAACTCTCCGGCGAGAGGGCCGCAATACGCATCATTTCGGCCAGGGCGCCGACGCGCCGCGAGGTCAGGCAGTATGAAAGCGGGTGATTCAATGAAGGAAGAATACGATTTCTCCGCCGCCCAGCGCGGCAAGTTCCACCGCGCGGGCGCCCGTCTCGTACCGCCGGTGCATCTCGAGCCTGACGTGCTTGACTATTTAACCGAACGCGCTGCGGCGCGCGGCGTCTCGTTGAGCACGCTGGTCAACCTATTATTACGCAAGGACATCGAGATGATCGAGGCGGCCGAATAGACGACCCGCCCCGCATATGTCCAACTTTGCCTTCCTCGCCGCCGAGTTTCCCGCCGTCCACGAGGCGGCGGTCGAGGCCGAGCGTCAGGCGGGCGTGTCGCCGACGGCGGCCGCCTTCTTCGCCGGCAAGACGGTCGAGGTCGCCGTCAAATGGGCGTTCCGCAACGATTCCGGGCTGAAACTGCCCTACCAGGACAACATCGCCGCGCTGCTGCACGAGCCGAGTTTTCGCCGCGCCGCCGGCGAGGCGGTGTTCGCCAAGGCAAAACTGATCAACACGCTGCGCAACCGCGCCGTGCACGAGGAAAAGACGATCCGGCCGCAGGACGCCGCCGGTGCCGTCAAGGAACTGTTCCATGTCTGCTTCTGGCTGGCGCGCACCTATGCGCGGCGAGATAAACCGGCCGAGGGTCTGGTCTTCGACGCCTCCGTGCTGGCGCGCCGCGACGAGACGCTGAAGCGGGCATTCGCGCATCTCAAGGCGCAGCAGGCCGAGCTCGATGCCAAAAACGGCGAACTCGCAAGACTGCTCGGCGACAAGGCCAGTCTCGACGAAGAACTGCGGCGGCTGCGCGCCGAGGTGGCGGCGACCCGCCGTGCCGCCGAGGCGACGCCGTCGACGCACGACTACAACGAGGCCGAGACACGCGACCGCTACATCGACCTCTTGCTGCGCGAGGCCGGCTGGGCGCTCGACCGGCCGGAGGACACCGAGTTCCGCGTCGACGGCATGCCCAACAACGAGGGCGTCGGCTTCGTCGACTATGTGCTGTGGGGCGCCGACGGCAAGCCGCTCGGGCTGGTCGAGGCCAAGCGCACCCGCAAGGATGCGCGGCAGGGCCAGCAGCAGGCGAAACTCTATGCCGACCGGCTGGAGGCCCGCTACGGCCAGCGGCCGGTCATTTTCTACTCGAACGGCTACGAGCACTGGATCTGGGACGATGTCCGCCATCCGCCGCGCCAGGTCGGCGGCTTCTACAAGCGCGACGAGCTGGAGCTTCTGGTCCAGCGCCGCACCGGCCGCAGGAAACTCGCCGAGACGAGGCTGAACACAAAGATTGCCGGCGACAGGCGGCCGTACCAGCAGCGGGCCATCCGGTCGATTGCAAAGGCCTTCGAGGAGGAGGGCGAGCGCAAGGCGCTGCTGGTCATGGCGACCGGGTCCGGCAAGACGCGCACCGTGATCGCGCTGGTCGACCTCCTGATGCGGGCCGGCTGGGTCAAGCGCGTGCTGTTCCTCGCCGACCGCGTCGCGCTGGTGAACCAGGCGGCGGGCGCCTTCAAGGCGCACCTTCCGGATTCGGCGCCGGTCAATCTGGTCACCGAACGGACCAGCGAGGGCAGGGTGTTCCTGTCGACCTATCCGACGATGATGAACCTCATCGACGGAAGGCAGGAGGGCAGGGCGAAGTTCGGGCCCGGCCATTTCGACCTCATCGTCATCGACGAGGCCCACCGCTCCGTCTACCAGCGCTTCCGCGCCATCTTCGACTATTTCGACAGTTTCCTCGTCGGGCTGACGCCGAAGGACGAGATCGACAAGAACACCTATTCGCTGTTCGATCTCGAGGACGGCGTGCCGACCGACGCCTATTCGCTGGAGGAGGCGGTGGCCGACGGCCACCTCGTGCCGCCCTTGGCCATCTCCGTGCCGCTCAAGATCGTCCGCTCCGGCCTGCGCTACGACGACCTCTCCGAGGAGGAGAAGGACCAGTGGGACATGCTGGAATGGGGCGAGGAGGACATCCCCGACAGCGTCGACGCCGCCGAGGTCAACAAGCGGCTGTTCAACACCGACACAGTCGACCAGGTCATCGCGCACCTGATGCAGAACGGCCTGAAGGTCGAGGGCGGCGACCGGCTCGGCAAGACCATCATCTTCGCCAAGAACCAGCAGCATGCCCAGTTCATCGAGGCTCGCTTCAACGCGGCCTACCCATCGCTTGCCGGGCATTTCGCGCGCGTCATAACCTATGAGAGCGGGCCCTACGCGCAGACGCTGATCGACGACTTCTCGAGGAAGGACAAGGCGCCGCACATCGCCATCTCCGTGGACATGCTCGACACCGGCATCGACGTGCCGGAGGTGGTCAACCTCGTCTTCTTCAAGCAGCTACGCTCCAAGACAAAATTCTGGCAGATGATGGGCCGCGGCACTCGGCTCTGTCCCGACCTGTTCGGCCCCGGCCGGGACAAGGAGTTCTTCCGCGTCTTCGACTACTGCCAGAACCTCGAATTCTTCGGCGCCAATCCGCAGATGAAGGAGGCGAGCGCGGCTAAGTCGCTGTCGGCTCGGCTGTTCGCGGCGCGGGTCGACCTCGTTCGCGCTCTGGATGACAAGCGCCAGAAGGGTTTCGAGGCGGGTGATCAGGCGCCCTATGACGGGCCAGCCGCGCCGGAGACGCCGCCGAGCGAGGAGGAGGTGGCCGCAAGCGCCCTGGCGGTGCTGCGGGAGACGATTGCCGGCCTGAACCTCGACAACTTCATCGTGCGTCAGAAACGCCGCACGGTCGAAAAATACCGGGAGGATGAAGCCTGGACTTCGATCGACGAGGATAAACGCTGCGAGCTCGTCGACGACATCGCGCCGCTGCCCTCGTCGCGCGAGTTGGGAACCGAAGAGGCAAAGCGCTTCGACCTCCTGATGTTCCAGCTTGAGCTTGCCCTGCTGAAGGGCTCGAAACGCTTCGAGCAGTTGAAGAAGCAGTTGCTGGAGATCGCCTCGGCGCTGGAGGATCAGGCCGCCATTCCCGGCATTGTGGCACGTGCCGCGCTGATCGAAGAGATTCAAACCGCCGGGTGGTGGGAGGGCGTGACGGTGCCGCTGCTCGAATTTGTCCGCCTGCGGCTGCGTGACCTGATCCAGCACATCGACAAGGGCAGGAAGGCGGTGGTGTATTCGAACTTCGCCGACGAAATCGGCATCGGCGAGGAGATCGAGCTGCCGCAGGTGGGCGAGGCCGATTTCGCGCGCTTCAAGGCGAAGGCCCGTCATTTCCTCAACCGGCTCGACGGCAACCTGGTGCTCGACAAGGTCCGGCACGGCAAGCCGTTGACGGCCTACGACCTTGCGGAACTCGAGCGTCTCCTGCGTGAGTCGGGCATCGCCGGGCCGGAGGATATCGCACGGGCGAGGGATACCAGCCATGGCTTCGGGCGCTTCGTGCGCTCGCTGGTGGGGCTCGACCGGGCCGCCGTGAATGAAGCCTTTGCCGGCTTCATCGCCCATGGTGGCGCCACGCACCAGCAGATCGAATTCATCGGCCTGGTCGTCGAGCACCTGACCGAGAAGGGCTCCATGGATCCTGCGATCCTCTACGAGGCGCCCTTCGTCGACATAGCTCCGACCGGCCCCGACCAGGTGTTCGACAACGGCCGGGTGGAGGAGCTTTTCCGGCGCATCGAAGACTTCAATTCGAGCGCCGATGTGGCCGAGCGGATGGCGCCTGCTTAGGGGTAGCGCAGTTTCGATGGTTCGGCGGCCGGACCCGGGCGGCCAGGCGGAGGTCACGCTGGTCACCCAGTATCCGGCGACGATGGCGGGACGAGAACATGAAAGCACTGCCGGTCAGGGCGAGACGAACCGAAAGGCTGAGCGCGTTGAACCCGGTCAAGAACCGGAGCGGTTAGAATTTCCCAGGTTACGGTTAGGTGGCACGGCCAGCGCTATCAAGGACGGCGCCAGCAACGACGTCATCGGGACGCATAGCGGCAATGATTGCGCTCACCGGCAGGTGGGCCTCGTCGCGTCGCGCTACGGAACAGCGATTAGCATCAGGTAGGCCACGAACACGACGACATGCACCAGGCCGGTCAGGACGGTGGTGCGTCCTGTGCTGAAGCTTACGACGCTAATCGACAGCGCCAGAATCAAAATCACGGTATCTCCTGCCTCCAGCCCCAGCGTGAGCTCGCGGCCGCTGAAGAGGCTGGCCACCGCCACGGCCGGTATTGTGAGACCGATCGTGGCACATGCCGAACCCAGCGCGACGTTCAGGCTGCGCTGAAGTTCGTTGCCAAGTGCCGCGCGAATTGCCGAAAGTGCCTCCGGCAACAGGACCAGCGTGGCGATGCATGCTCCGATGATCGCATCGATGTGTGTAACTCCCACTGCGGCCAGCCCATCTTCCGTCGCAGCGGCAAGTTGCTCGGCCAAGAGAACGATGCCGGCCAAACCGGTTGCCAACAGCAGGGCGCTCACGACGGTGCTTTTCTGATGGGACCCATGCCCGTTTTGAGCCGCCTCTCTCTGGAATTCTTCACGGAAGTCGTCCTGATGGCGAACCGTCTGCGAGAAAAGGAATGCGCCATAGAGCAGGATTGACAGGATGCAAACAAATTCCAGTTGCAGTGAAGAGAACGTGCCTGGACTGGTTGAAAGCGTGTAGTTCGGCAAGATCAGGGTCAGCACCGACAGTGCCATCAGCACGGCCAGGAATGCGCTGGTCCCCTGTCGCCGCAGATCCTGGCTCCGATGGCGCAAGCCGCCCAATGTCAGGCATACGCCGACGATGCCGGTCGTGACGATCATCACGGTCGAGAAAACCGACTCCCTTGCGAGCGCCGGATTGTTTTCGCCATGAAGCATCATCGAGACGATGACCGAGGCCTCGATGATGGTAACCGAAAGCGTCAATATCAGCGTGCCGAACGGCTCGCCGACAACACTCGCCAAAGCCTCCGCATGATGCAGGACCACGAACACAGTCGCGACCACCAAGCCAATTACGAGGGCGGAAACCAGAATGGTGAGGGGCAGAGACCAGCCTTCGGTCGAGCCGCCGCTGGCTCGAAACCCGAGAGCGCACCCCAGGCACACGACCGGAAGAAGAAGCCGTACTGCCGACTGCCAGTGCAAAGCCAAGGGTAACATCTCCTCCGCCGACATCCCGGTGCAGGTAAGCAGAGATCAAGGCGAGTCCTTGTATGCTTGAAGATGGCCTTCACTGAAAGTCCCTCGGGTTGGCCTTTATGGTGTCGACGTGGAGATCGGGGACGTAGATATCGCTGGGCTTAGGTCCTTTGCGCGAAAGCGTTCGCGGATCGAGACGGGGCTGACGTGATGGAATTCATCGCCGCGACCGTGAGGCAGCAGAAAGGATGCATCACGGCTGCCGACGTTGTTCCGATCGGCAGACAGGTCTGTGAGCCGGTGGGCGATCAGGTGCACTGGCCCGCTGCGGGTTTTTCGGACACCAGGTTAAGCTAACATAGCTTTCTCCTCGGACTCGACAGGGCTCACATATCCCAATGTCGAGTGCCGTCGCCGAGGGTTGTAGAAGCGCTCGATGCAATTGAACACGTCCACCCTGGCGTCATCCCGCGTCCTGTAGACCTTGCGCGCTGTGCCTTCGGGCTCGAGGGACGAGAAGAAGCCCTCCATTGCGGCATTGTCCAGGACATTGCCCGACCGGCTCATCGAACAGGTGATGCCGTGATCGGCCATCAGACCTGGAACTGCTGGTTGGTTTATTGCGATCCCTGGTCGGAATGGTGACGCAATAGAGGTGGCTTGTCGATCTCAAGGTCGAGCTATCTGGTGGATCTCGGCAGGGGCGGGGGCGCCAAGCCGGAGTATTCCTAAAGCCGCCTGCCGGACACAGTGTCCGGCAGGCATCGCTGAACGTGTCAAATCACTACGAAATCGGCGGCGGTCAACGCCAGGCCCGTGGACAGTGTCGCGAATTTCACGGCCGCCGCCCCGCCGGCCCCATCGGCGTCGTAGAACAGTGAACCGCTGTTGGAGTTGTAGATGATGCGGTCGTCGGCATCTATCGGTGCCAGGAAATTGTCCTTGAAGAGAGCGGCAGCCAGAACGCCGGTCGACGTCAGCGCGGTAAAGACTGCATTCTCCAGCTGGATCGTGTCGTCGGCGACGTTGAAATCGGTGATCTTGTCGACGTTGCTCGCGCCAAGCGCTGACGAAAACACGAAGAAGTCCTTGCCGCCGAGGCCCGTCAAAGTGTCGTTGCCGCCCTTGCCGTCGACGATATTCGAGCCGGCATTGCCGGTCATCGACTGCGCGATCTCGTTGCCGGTGAGGTCGATGCCGGAGGTGCCGGACGAAGCGGTGGTGGTGATTTGTTCGACCCGCACCCCCGCGCCGAGACCATAGTCCACCGCCGCCGACACCCGGTCGGCGGTTCCCTGGGTTGACGTTTCGACGATCACCGTTGCGGCGCTGCGAACGATGTAGACGTCGTTGCCGCCGAGCCCTCGGAGGAGATCGCCGGCGCCGCCGCCGTCGGCCAAGATATTAACCCCGGCATTGCCGATGATCTCCTGCTTCAAGGCATTGCCGGTGAGGTTGATCGCCGTGCTGCCGGATGACGATGTGGTGGTGAGAAGCTCGATGTCGTCGTCCGCGGCGAGAACGTAGCTCACCCGCGCCATCACCCGGTCGGCGCTGCCGTTGCCGGCCGTTTCGACGATGACGTCGGCGGCATCGTCGACGATCAACTTGTCGTCGCCGGCGCCACCCTCCAGAATGTCGATGCCCTTGCCGCCGTCAAGCGTGTCGGCGCCACCCAACCCGAACAGGCGGTCGTTGCCGAGCAGCCCGTCGAGGCTGTTGGCGAGGCTGTCGCCGACAAGCCTATCGTCCAGGTTGAGCGCCGCCAAGGCGGCGTTGGCATCGATCAGCCCGGCACCCGACAGCTGGCCGTCGCCGGCGCCCCCCATGTCGTGCGCGGTCAGCCTGATCGTGTCGTAGATGTCGTCGATCGAGGCATTCGGGTTGCGCTGCATGAGCAGGGCCGCGACGGCGGCGGCATGCGGCGCGGCGGCGGAGGTTCCGAAGAAGTTGGGGAACGCACCGGCGTCGTCCGTGTCGCCTCCGAAGAACGTCGTGTCGGCGCCGTCCGGCGCGGTGATGTCGGGGCCGGCACGGACGAGCGGCGTCGGCAGCCGGTTGCCGGCCGTGTCGAACAGAATCGGCGTGCCGCCCAGCGACGAAAACCACTCGCTGACTGCCGGGTCGAGCCCGAACTCCGGCGTATCGCCGAAAAACGCGGCCGCGACGCCCTGCGCGATTGCCGCGTTTGCGTGGCCGGCATTTGTCGAGGATTGGGTGTCGAACTCGTCGAGGGTGAACCCGGTATCGGTATAAATCACTGTCTTGAGGAGATTGGCGGTGCTGCCGGAAGCCCGCGCAATTGAAATGTTCATCTGGGTGGGATCGGCCCCCGTGTATGTGACGTCGAAGATCTCCACTGCGTCGCCGCCGACGACGGAGGACGCCGCGATGACGCTGTTGATGATGTTGCCATTGTTGTCGGTCAGCAGGACGTCGTAGTCGCTCACAGCGCCCTTTCCCGCGGACACCGAGGAAAACGGCTCGTCCCACTGGAAGGACAGAAGCAAGTGGTTCGTATCACCCCCGGTCGCCGTCGTCCCTGCGAAAGTAAAGGATTGCGTCGTATCGACGCCCGCGCCCGCATCGAAATCGTGCAAGTGGGCGTTGGTGATCGCGACTGCGTTGTTGTTGGTGTAGCTGATCGTCTTGCCGCTATCGACGAACGTCGCCTGGTAGGAATCGTCGGCCGAATTACCCGCCGCCGAATAGTAGGCTGCGCCCCTGGTGAATGCGAGGTCGGCCGACTGGGCGATCACGCCGTCCTGGAAGAAAGGTTCGGCGAAATAGCCGACGTCGTCGACGACCACGTCGGAGCCCGCGGTGATGAGATCCTGGATGCCGTTGGCGAAGTCGGCCTGGCCGAGGAAAGCGGTCCGGAACTGCAGAGCCGCGCCTGGCGCCACGTCGTGGACGATCTCTGCCATTGCGCGCCCCTCGTCCGCGCCGCCCGAGGCCAGGTCCTTGAGGACCAGCACGCCGCTGGCCGGTAGGTCCCCGGAGGCGATGCCCGTGGCCGCGCCGCCGAGATTGTTGAAACTGTCGGACATGATACCGACGGTCACGCCCGAACCGTCGAGGCCGAAGGCGGCGCGCGCATCGTCCGAATGCATCGAGGCATCGCCCTGGCTTGTCACCGCGCCGACATTGCCGAACGCCATGGCGGCACGCGCCTGGTTCAGATTGGCGAGTTGCGATGCCTCGGCAAGGGCGTCGACCGGCAGAAGCCCGCTCAACAGATTGCCCCAGGTCGAGCCATGCTGAAGGCCCAGCGCCTCAAGCTGATGCAGCAGCCCTGCGATGTCGCCATTTGCCGACGAAACGTCGATCGCCACCATGCCGTCCACGATGGTCATTTGCGGCACGGTGGCCGAAACTCCAGCGAAACCGGCGTCCTGCGCGGATTGTCTTCCCAAGAAACTGTGGTCCTGCGCGAAGGGAATCCCGAGGGCGAGGTGGGTGAGATCGCCACCCAGCTTGCTGGCAACGGCGGCGAACAGCGCCGATGCCGGCGTATCGGCGACAAGGTCGGTGGCAGCAACGGTGCCGGTCGTGGCTGGTATTGCCGGCGCAGCGTCCTCGTGCTTGCCGGCGAAACTCAAGCCGGCCGCGGAGCCGAAATCGGCATTCAGCGCCGTGCGGACGGTGAAACCATGCTTGTCCGCGCCGAACGTCAGTGCACCGTTAACGGCAGCGCCGAAGACATCCCCGCCGGCAGTGCCCGGCTGCATGCCGTCGAGGCCGCCGCTGACACCGGGAAGGATGCCGCCGGCCGCGCCAGAATTGACGACGACAAGCGTTTCGCCAGAGCCGGCTTGGCCCGCGCCCGTGCCGGCGGCGGCACGGCTCGAAATGGTCGAGGCCGAACTGGCGGCACCAAACACAACGGAGGCGCCACCGGTTGGCGCCTCTGCTCCGGCGATGAAGCCGCGGGCGGTGACCTGCTCGCCGCCGTCCGATTTGTCCAATGCATCGAATGCGCCAGCCTGACCGGTAGCCGCGAGCGCAAGGCCGCTGGCGCCTGTCTCGACAGCATCCCCTTCACGCTCCTCCGTCTCGCCGACAATGACCTCGTAGCCACCGAAAGATCCGTTGAGCAGGGCGTCGAGGAAGCCTTGCCGGAAGACAAACTCGTCGTCTCCATCTGCTGGTGTCAAGACGGCTGCGCCGCCGTGTGGGAAATTCCGTGTCATGATTGCCCTCCTGGTTGCCGCCCGGCACTCGGCCGGACGGGCACGTTATTTTATGTATGGACCATAGGACGTCGCGCGCCCCTCGCTTGATCGCTTCAGATGACCACGAAATCCGCATTGGTGAGCCCAAGCGCGATGCCGACCGTGGCGAACAGGATGCCGCCGACGCCCACACCGTTGCCATCGGCGTCGTAGAAAAGATCGCCCGTGTCGTGCTCGTAGATCACGCACACCCGCGCTCTCGTCTGTCCAGCTCACGACCATACGGCCGTCGGAAAGC
Source organism: Mesorhizobium yinganensis (assembly GCF_040081985.1). Taxonomy (NCBI): domain Bacteria; kingdom Pseudomonadati; phylum Pseudomonadota; class Alphaproteobacteria; order Hyphomicrobiales; family Phyllobacteriaceae; genus Mesorhizobium; species Mesorhizobium yinganensis. Next base: position 85,605 of record NZ_JBEBMH010000009.1, read on the forward strand.
GCAGCGATCGAGGGATCGATATTCGAGGCCGTCGTGGTTGTATTGACGACGAATTCTCCGCCGATCTTGCCACCCCTACCATAGAAGGCCTGCAACCGGACCGACGCATCGCCGTCGAGCCCGACGCCGCTCGCGTCCATCCAGGAGACCACGAAGCAGCCGTTCGGCAGCGCCGTCAGCGGCACGGCATTCGGCCCGTTCGCCCAGATCAAGCGGAATTCCTCTCGGATCGGACGAGCTGTCAACTTGCTGAACGAACTTCGAACCCTTGCAGAGCTGCACCGCTTTGAGCACGGCGGTGCTGACGCGTGACGCGGCGGACTGAAAATCGTCTGGCAGGGTCGGCGGGAGATTATGCGGGGTGCGGCGGCGCTTCCCGGTTGCAGATTGGCCTTGCCTACGCGGGTGACAAACATGTGCCACTCGGCCCCGTCGGTTCGCGTTCCTGCACCTCCGGCAAGATAGCACGGCCTGATGCATCGGCATATCGATGAAAGGTGCGGTAGCGAGCGGACGAGCATGGAGCGCTTCCCTGCGAAACGGGTCGGAGCGCGGAATTCACCGGGTTGGCCGGAGGTCATGATCCGCTCCTTTGGCCAAGGCGACGCCTCAGGAGATTCGGGCCGTGCGGCGGGGTAACGTCAACAGCGACGATCTGGTGATCGAAACCGCCAATGGCGGCACCGACATTGTCAACGCCCATTCGAACTATGTGCTGGCGGCGGACGCCCATGTCGAGGTGCTGCAGTCGAACGACCCCGGCGGCACCTTCGCTCGCGACATGACCGGCAATACCTTTGCCCAGACCATAATCGGCGGGACGGCGCCAACCGGCTGCACGACGGCGGCAAGGGCTCGGCCGGCATCCAGTTCGCCAAGCTCGCGGTCGGCCTCGCCCTCACCAATGCGGACTTCTCCGTCGCATAGGCCCTCACACACCATCCGTCATATGAGTTCGATCCACGCCGGCGCGTGATCGCTGGCGCCGTCGAGCCCACGAACGTCCCGGTCGACAGCCGCCACGGCGAGGCGGTTGGACAGGCCCGGCGTGAGCAGAAGGTGGTCGAGCCTCAGCCCGGCGTCTCGTGCCCAGCGGTTCCGCTTGTAATCCCAGAACGTGTAGATGCGCTCTTCAGGATGAAGGGCGCGTAGCGCGTCGGTCCAGCTTCGACCCACCAATTTGCGGAAGGCCGCGCGGCTTTCGGGCTGGATCAGAGCATCGTCGTCCCAGGACTTCGTCGGATAGATGTCGAGGTCAGTCGGCGCGATGTTGTAGTCGCCAGCAAGCACTACCGGCGCACCGCTCTTGCGCAGCCTGGTGGCATGCCTGTAGAGGCGGTCGAGCCATTCAAGCTTGTAGTCGAACTTGGGACCGGGCTGCGGATTGCCATTTGGCGCATATATGCAGGCAATCAGGATACCTGCCACCGCTGCCTCGATATATCGGCTCTGCGGATCGGCATCGTCGCCTGGAAGAGCGGTGCGCGTCAGGACGGGCTCAGCACCGCGCGCTAGAATAGCGACTCCATTCCAAGTTTTCTGCCCAGACCAGACCGCGCGGTAGCCGGACTGCGCCAACGCGGCTGCGGGAAAGTCGCGGTCGGTGCATTTAAGCTCCTGAAGGCAAGCTACATCCGGCTGTCTTGCTTTTAGCCAGGACAGCAGATTGGGCAGGCGTCGATTGATATTGTTGATGTTGTAGGTTGCGACGAGCATCACCCCTAATGCTTCTCTATGCTCAGCGTTCCAGGCAAAAGCGTGCAGCACTCTATTCATCGCCGACTGACCAAGAGGAACTGCCTTTCGTTTGCTGCATTGTCATGAAGATCATATTCACCAACCAATTCACGGTCCAAAAAATTGCCCCTTGACGAATTGCCAAGTGATATCCCGCCAACGTTGCCGCAGTCGCTCGCCGCGGCGTTTCGGCGGGAAGCACCCAGATCGATCGAGCTGAACGGCAACGTCCCATGCACGACGATTGCTTCCTATAACGTTCATAAATGCGTCGGCGTCGACGGCCGGTTTGATCCGGCGCGCGTCGTCGACGTCATCGGCGAGCTCGACGCCGATGTCGTTGCGTTGCAGGAGGCTGACGAGCGTATCGGCGACAGGCGTGGTCTTCTCGATCTTGTCGCCTTACGAAAGAAGACCGGTCTCGTCCCGACACATCCTCAGCGGAACGACAGTCATGGATGGCACGGTAATCTCATCCTGGTCAGACGTGGCGTGGTTCAAGGTTTTCGACAGGTCAAACTGCCCGGCCTCGAACCGCGCGGAGCCCTCATCGTCGATCTGGAAATCAGCGGTGTGGCGCTAAGGGTAATCGCGGCACACTTTGGGTTGTTGCGGCGCTCGCGAGCGCTGCAGGCCCACGCACTTCTGGAGGCAACCCACCCGGTCATGCAGCCGACGATCCTGCTCGGCGATCTGAACGAATGGCGGGTTCGCAACCGGTCGTCGCTGAATACGCTGTTGCCGCATTTCGGGCCGATCCATGCCGTTCTGCCAAGCTTTCCCTCCCGTTTTCCATTGCTGGCGCTCGATCGCATCCTGGCGCGCCCCGCCAGCCTGATATCGCGCATCGAGGTCCACCAAAGCCCGTTGGCGCGGCTGGCGTCCGATCACCTCCCTCTCAAGGCGCAACTGAACCTTGCCGGCGCAGCCCAGCCTGCCACGCAACCGGGAATGCCCTCGCACGTTACCTAGCCGGAAACGGATTCAATCGGGATTGCATGGACCTGGGCATCACTCAATCCGCCGACGACAGGATCAAGGCTGGCAAAACCGGCCTGCAACTCGTTTCCGACAATTTCGATGCGATGGCGGTTCGTGTGCTTGCCGCTCGCAGCGCGATCCATAGCCTCGATCTGATGTATTATCTCTGGCATGACGACCATTCCGGCCGTGCACTCATGCAGGAGGTCGTGGGCGCCGCCGAACGTGGCGTTCGCGTCCGGATCCTGCTCGACGATATGAATCCCCAGAAAAGCGATGGGGCATATCTCGCGCTCAACGCTCACCAGAACATCGAACTCAAACTCTTCAACCCCAGCGGCTTGCGGAACGGCAGCTGGCTTAGATATGTCGAACTGGTCTCTCGGCTGTTCGCGATGACCCGCCGGATGCACCACAAAGCTTGGCTCGTCGACCGGCGCATAGCGATCGTCGGCGGCCGCAACATCGGTGATGCCTATTTCGGCGCCGCCGAGACCAATTTTCGCGACCTTGATTTTCTGCTTCAAGGCGCTGCCGTCCAGCAAACACAGAACATCTTTGAAGCCTATTGGAACTGTGCCGCGGCGCGGCGCATCGATACGCTTCATCCGTTGGGGTCGGCCGAGCGCCTGGATAGTCTTGGTGCGAACAGCATTGGCGACGACGACAGGATCTTCGGCAACATCAGTGCCCGAATGTCCATCGATGAATTTATTTCGATGGGCAACAGCGTCCATTGGACGGAGAATGCGCGCGTCATCTCCGATCCGGCGTGCAAGGTCTTCGGTGGCGCGCCCGAGAACTGGCTTATAAACGAATTGTTGCCTATCCTTGCGGGGAGCCGATCAAATCTCGAGATCGTATCGCCTTACTTTATTCCCGGGCGGCCAGGCTTGTCGCTGTTGTCTGGACTCGTCGAGCGCGGTGTCGATGTATCCGTCCTGACCAACTCGCTCGCGGCAACCGACGTTGTCTTCGTCCATGGCGCCTACGCCAACTATCGAGGTCCCCTCCTCAGGGCCGGGATCAAACTTTTTGAACTGCAGCCCTTCAAGGGCGAGAGAAACATCTCGGTCTTCGGTTCGAAGGGGGCCAGCCTCCATACGAAGGCATTCACCATCGATGGCAGGATAGGTTTTGTCGGCTCGTTCAATTTTGATCCCCGGTCGGTGTCGCTCAATTCCGAGATGGGTGTGCTTTTCGAAGACGAGGGTTTGACCGCCGAACTCAATGAGCGGATCGAAGGCGAGAAGGCGCCGCGAACCAGCTACCGCGTATCCCTTGAAGGGGGGCATCTCCGCTGGCGGGACGAAGTTGATGGCGACATATGCTCATATCGCCATGAACCCGGTGCAGGCATTTATCGGAAAGCTCTGGCCAGACTGGTCCGTCACCTGCCCATCGAATCGCAGCTTTGAATCGTCCGATCTCTCCAACGGCAACAAAAGTCTCAGCTTGAGGCTGGTCTTTCGCACCGATGGCGGCCTGACAATGGCCGCCATCGCTTCGTCGCGACCTGGATACGCCCGCGAACGGGTCGGGCGATACGCTGATGAAGGTGTTCGACGCCAACGGTGTGGCGAAGACAGCCGAGCTTCCGATCGGTGCCGGCTCGGGCAACAGCCGCGACATGACGGCGACGGCCCTTGCCGCGGCGGCTTCGCGATCGCCCGAACGGGCAACTCGCGGCGACGGGTGTCGCCGCGAGTTTCTGCTGTCAGGCCGGGTGTTGGAGCGGGCAGCCGGACGGCTTTCAGGTTAGGAACAGGAAATCCGTCGCCGACAGCAGTGCCGTATGGCCGACCAGCACCACGGACATCTCCGCCGCAGTATCGCCGTCGACGTTGAAGTCGAGCACGAGGTTGCCGCCCGACACCGTCTGGTGGATTTCCCCGGCGACGAAGGCGCCGCCCGCGTCGAGCTTGAAAGCATCGCGACCGCCGCCGGAAATGCCGTCGATCTGGCTAACGTTGATATTGTCGCCGGCAGCAAAATCGGTGATCTGGTCCGCATTGGCAGCGCCGATGCCGGAATCCGCCAGCGTCAGGAACGTGAACTTGTCCTTGCCTGCGCCGCCGCCCATCTTGTCGAAGCCGAGACCGCCAGAGAGATCGTCGTCGCCGTCACCACCGAGCAGCTTGTCGTTGCCGGCAAGCCCGGTCAGGAAGTCACGACCGCCGAGACCGCGCAAAGTGTTGTCCCCGGCATTGCCGAAGATTGTCTGGTCGAAGTCATTGCCGGTCAGGTCGATCGCCACCGTGCCGGCGTTGGAGGTCGTGCGTAGCGTCTCGATTTGGGCGGCCGCGGAAAGCGCATAGCTGACGGAGGCCGCGACAATGTCATTGTTGCCCTGGCCTGCACCTTCGATGACAACATCCTTGGCATTGTCGACGGAGTAGACGTCATCGCCACCGAGGCCCTGAAGTGTGTCCGCGCCGCCGCCGCCCTTGATTACGTTGTTTGCGTTGTCGCCGATAATGGTCTGGGCAAACGCATTGCCGGTCAGGTCGATTCCCGCAATGCCGCTGTTGGAGGTGGTGCGCAGCGTCTCGACTTCCGCCCCCGCCGCCAGCACATAGCTGACGCTGGTGGCGACGATGTCGTTGCCCTGGCCAGCACCCTCGATGACGACGTCCTTCGCGTTATCGACGGAGTAGGTGTCGTTGCCGCCGAGGCCCTGCAGTGTATCCGCGCCACCGCCGCCTTTGATGATGTTGGCGCCGTTGTTGCCGATGATAGTTTGCGCGAAGCCATTGCCTGTGAGGTCGATCGCCGTGGTGCCGCCATTGGAGGTGGTGCGCAGCGTCTCGATCTCTACCGAGGCGGCAAGCACATAACTGACGCCAGTGGCGACGGTGTCGGCGCCCTTGCCGGCAGCCTCGATGATGACGTCCTTGGCGTTGTCGACGAAGTAGGTGTCGTTGCCGGCCCCGCCTACCATCCTGTCGCCGCCGCCCTTGCCGTTCAGCGTGTCGGCGAAGGCCGTGCCGACCCAGTCGTCTGCGTCGGCGGTACCGACCAGATTCACCGCCGCGGTGCGCGGGTCGATGATCTGGGAGCGGACATCGATATTGGCAGCCTGACCGACGGCGCTGGAATCCTGCCAGGACACCATGACCCGTCCATCCGTGAGTTCCGTCACCGAAGGAGCCCGCTGATCGAGCAGGGTCGTGGTGTTGATCACGAACTCGCCGGTCAAATCGCTGCCGGTCGATCCGCTGACAACCTTGCCGCGAATGTGCGAGAACGAGCCGTCGGTCTCCAGCCCATTTCCCTGGTCCTGCCATGCAACGAAAATGTTGCCGTCGGAGAGACCGACCATCGACACGCTGCCTTCGTTGACGTCGGAGTCGCCGTCGACCAGCACATCGTTGAACTGGGGCGCGCCGGTGGCGCTGAAGATGCGCATGCGCACATCGGTGTCGTTTGTGTCGAAGACATGGGTCCAGCCTACCGCGAAACCGCCATTGGCGAGCGCGGTGACCGTGGGATCGAACTGCCGGTCAAGCGTGGTCTTGTTGACAACGAACTCGTCGCCGACCTCAGCGCCGTTGGCGTCGAACATCTGGCCGCGAATGTGGGAGCTGGAGCCGTCCGTCTCGCCATCGCCGCCATTGCCGGCATCTTCCCAGACGGTGACGAAGCCGCCGCCCACCAGCCCGACCGTCGAGGACGTGCCCTCGAAGCCCAGGCTGCCGTCAATGGCGAATTCGTTGGCGCGCTCCGCGCCATCGGCATTGAAGATGCGTCCATGGACGTCGATGTCGCCGCCCCCGGAATTGTGGCTCCACGACGCGACGAAGCCGCCGTCGGCCAATGCGCTTATCGACACGTCGCCCTGCTCAAGCGCGGTCTGCTCGTTCAGGACAAATTCGATGCCGACCTTGCTGCCGTCGGCATCGAATATCTGTGCCTTGACGCTGGAGCCCGAGCCGTCGCCGCCGTCGTCGGCATTGGGATGGTCCCAGGCGACGACGTAGCCGCCATTGCTGAGTGCGGTCACGGTCGGATTGCGCGCGTCGGAGAGTTCGTTGGTATTGATGATGAATTCCGACCCGACCTTGGCGCCGCTGGCATCGAAATGCTGGGCTCGCACTGTCGTATTGCCCAGCGGATTCGTCTCGTCTTCCCAGACGACGACGAACGTGCCGTTTGCCAATGCGGCAACGTTTGGAAGGCCCTGGAATCCGGCGGTCGTCGTGTTCACGACGAATTCCGGGCCGAAGAAGCTTGGGATTGCCATTTCAGTAACTCCTGATTGATCAATTGCGAACCGGCGGTTCGATGGCGGCAGGAGATAAAGGCGCGGACATCCTGCTTCTTGGACGCATGCGAAGGAACGATAGGACTGGACCGAAAGCCGGCCCGCCAACCAGGGCATGAATGGCCAGATGAAATAATGCTGAAACGAAACTGTCGCAGGCGCGATATCGTGCTGTAACGCGGCCGCTGCATACCGCCGGCGGAGCAAGACGATGCAGACCGCCGCAGTCCCCGTGAAGCGCTTCTCGATAGCCGACTGGCCCGAAAAGGACCGGCTGGGGATGCTTCACGACGTCTATACGGGCGCTTTGCTTGAGTGCGATATTGCTCCGGCCGATGGAGAGCTCGCCGAATTCACGGCAACCACGCGTCCGCTGCCCGGTCTCGACATCCTGTCGGTCGCCAGTTCAGGCCTTCGTGTCCGGCGCTCGAAGAGCCAGATCGATCCCGAGCACATCTATCTCAATATCAATCTGACAGGCAGCAGGCACGTTTCCCAGCAGCGCCGCGAGGCGGTCTCCTCCGAGGGCGAGGCGATATTTATCGCCGGCGACGCCGGCGTCGCCATGACGATTGCGCCGGGCTCGCGCTTCATGACGCTGAAGATGGAAGTCGCGGCGATCGAACCGCTGGTGCCCGACTACGGCGACCGTCTAATCCGGCCCGTGCCTCGCCAGAGCGAGGCGCTGCAACTGCTCTCTGGCTATCTCGGGACGTTGGACAAGGCGGAAACGCTCGCCACACCCAATCTGCAGCGTGTCGTGGCCACCCATGTGCACGATCTCGCGGCCCTAACGCTAGGCGCGCTTGGGGACGGCGCGGAACAGGCGCGCGAACGCGGCGCGCGCGCGGCAAGGCTCCAGGCGATCAAGGCGGACGTTGCCGCCAACCTCGATGGCGACGTGTCAGTGGATGCCGTCGCCAAGCGTCACCACGTCACGCCGCGCTCGGTGCAGTTGGCGTTCGAAGTTGAGGGGATGACCTTCACCGATTTCGTGCTCGGCCAAAGGCTTGCCCGCGCCCATCGGATGCTGTCCGATCCGCTGCGATCCGGACAGAAGATCAGCACCGTCGCATTCGATGCGGGCTTCGGCGACCTGTCCTATTTCAACCGGGTGTTTCGTCGCCGCTTCGATGCTACACCTTCGGAGGTGCGGGCTGCTGCCGTTTTGACCAGCAGGCAGCTCAAGCCACATCATTGAAGATTTTCGAGAGTTGGGGGTGCGGCTTTCGTATCCAGCGAGACTGCGCGGAGAGAAGATCAAGCGAGGGTGTCTCTATCCGTGGCGGATGTCGAAGCGAGCAAGCCAACCAACCACTCGATGCCTGCATCGGCATGGCCACTTTCGGTGTGATGATGTTCAACGTGAACGTTCCGAGAGGCAGCGGAGGATCGATGACCACGACACCGAAGCGGGCCGCGTGCATGTCGACGAAGCGTCGCTGCAGAGCCGAATCAGATCGCTTTCGGCTAGAACGGCAAGCGCGAACATGAAATTCGGAACCGTCAAAGCCACTTGGCGGGACAGCCCTTGCTCCGACAGGATATTGTCGACGAAGCCGTGCGGGTCGCCGGTGTGGGAAACGACGAGGTGTCGCATCGCGCAGTAATTCGACAGGCTCGGATCGGGCCGCGAATGGATAGCCGCCATGTGCCGCGACAATGAAGGCTTCCTGATAGAGCGGTTGGCGAGCGAGGCGGGCTGGAAATTCCTCATTGGGAACGATCGCTACGTCCATCACATGGGCATCAAGATCGGCTAACGGCCCCCCAGCGGCTCGGCCGCGCTCCAAGAATTTCCCGCCGATAGCAAGGCAAAGGCATCGAGTTTTGGCCACCGTGGTAGGTCAGGTTCGATGGCGAACATACGATGAACATCCGGTGTGCATTTGGGTCACGAAATGCACACCGAAACTCCTTTGTTTCTGATGGCGGGCGATGATCGAAAATTGGGGGTTGCGCTGCACCCCTTGCTTCTCTAGGGGTTCGCACCAACCGGAGTGTAGCGCAGCCTGGTAGCGCACCTGATTTGGGATCAGGGGGTCGCAGGTTCGAATCCTGCCACTCCGACCAGAAAAACCACGGTGCAGCCCGGACTTAGCCGGTCGGCACCCGCTTGCATCGCCGGACCCGCCGATCGGACTGTCTGAAAAGGCCCCAGGCCTCATCGGCACTTGAGGCCACTTTGGCGGCCGGCAAGCCTATTGGCCGCGTCCTCGGAACGCGGCCCTCCGAAAACACCGGGATCAGGCCTCCGCTACTCCGCCGCTTGCTTGCTGGCGACCTGGTCGCCATTGTCGAAATGGGCGCTTTTGAAGGCCTGGACGATCTTGGCGACCATCCAGTTGTTGACGTGGCGGCCATCGTCCTCGCGGAAGCTGGTGGGAGCGTTCGACATCACCATTTCGTAGGACGGGAAGTAGGTCACGTGCGGGTACTTGCGCGACAGGGCGCCGAGCACGGCGCGCAAAATGCTCTTGCCTTCCGAGTTGGCGACCAGGATGTCGTCACGGCCGAATGTCCGTGACAGGCCGACCGGCGAGACGGTCAGGACGATCCGGGCTGCGGGTTTGACCTTGCCGATGATCTGGATGACCCGTTCCATATTCTCGAAGTTTTCCTCGTAGGAGGACATATGGAACTCGGTCTCGTCCTCGCCGGCGCCGCCGGCGTAGCCCGGTTTCTGGCAGGCCATCAGCCCGGACTTCCTGTTGCGGAACACTTCCGCCATTCCAAGCGTCATGAAAAACACGTCGGCTTCGCGGATGCCGCGGTCGATTGCGGCGCTCGCCAGCCTGTTGGCCTCCATCAGGTCTTCCGGCGTACGTCCGAAGATCATGCGGCGGTAAGGGTCCTGATAGGCCCGCGTTCCGCCCCAGTAGAGATCCTTGGTCATCCAATAGTCGTCCGGCGAAAAGGTCAGTTCGCCGATGTGCCGTTCGAACTCCTGCCGGATGGTGAACGAGTTGAAGTAGTCCATATGCGGCCTGGCTGGCAGCCGGTCGATCTTGTACCGGTCCGGCGCCATCGGAACGTCCTGCATCGGCGGTCCCACCTCGAACCCTTCGGCGGAAAGATACAGGCGGATGCGCTCGGCGAAGCAACTGCCGATGGTGAAGACCTTGTCCTTGCGGCCGAACAACGGCTTGATCGGAACGGTCATCACCTTGTTGGCATGGTGCGTGCTCCAGCGGGGATTGGGCTTTTCGCGTGCGAAAATTTTCTTGAGCGGCGCGTCGACCGGAACGGCGTCGAAGGATGCGGGTGCGGCGTTGTCGTATTCGGCCATGATGACTCCCCCGTTTTTACGGGCAGTTAGGAAACGCGATGCCTCGCGTCAGAAATCGGACAGCCGAATCGTATCACTTCCGACAGGGTTTGGCGTGAGGCGGTGCGCCGGCCTCCTTGGCCCATGCAGCGTCATCGCGTTTCACGCCACGTCGCATCTGACGCCTTGCCGGCCAGCCCACGGAGGCGGTTCGTTCGAACATCCCATGATCAAAGTCTGGCTGAAGCTAGACCAAGCCACCCTGGCCGGCAATGCGTTTGCCGAACTGATCGCTTCGGCAAACGGTTGGGTAGCCTGTCTCAGGCATCGTACAGCAGTACGATTCGCTTCTTCTCCGGGGGCAACTTGTCGATGTCTCCAGGCTGGCGTTTGGCCAGCCTCTGCGCCGCGCGCTCGGCCTGCTCGACATATTTGGCATTCTTCGGTTCCAGCACGGCTGCCTGGCTGGCGTGACGCTCGGCCTGTTTGAGGGCGCCGTTGACCATGAACATCAGGCTCAAGGCATAGTGCGATTTCGCGAAGGCCGGATGCGTCCGCAGCAGCCGGCGGTGCAGGCTGATCGACAGATCAATGCGGCCCAGTTCCCGCATGCATAGAGCAAGGGCCCACTGATAATCCGGATAAGTGACATAAAGGCCGCGCGCCGCGGACAGGTGCCCGACCGCCGCCTCAGCCTGGCCCAGTTGCAGATAGGCGTTTCCGGTCATGTATTGCGCGAAATCGGATGAAGGGTTGAGGGCGCAGGCCTTATCGCCGAGTTGGGCGGCTTTCGCCCAATCCCGCGCCGAATGTGCGACGAAAAGCGCATAGTAGACTTCCGCAAACCCTTCGATCTCGCATCCGAAACCGTCTTCGAACATCGGCTGCGGCGGCTTGTTTTTCAGGAAGAGGCGAATCAGGGGAGTAAGCCGGTCCCGGTTGCGCAGGTAGCCTCCCGGGCCGTGGCCGACGAAATTCATCGACCGGCATTCGTAGTTCGGTAGCCCCTTGGCGAGGGACATGCAGTACAGGTCCAAAGGGTCGTTCTCGCCGGCAAGCGAGTAGATCGGCTTGCTTGCCTGCGCGATGAACCGGTGAATGTTCAAAAAAGGTGTCTTCGCGTCGGGAGCCAGCAGCCTTTCGCTGCGGCTGGCCGGCAGGCGGATCGTCGTTTCGGCGCCGAAGGCGAGCACGCGCGCACCGAGCAGGCTGCCGAACAGGATGGCGCCATGCCCGCCCATGCTCTGGCCGACGGTGTAGATCTCCGTGGCGCCGAGGTGGCGCGCCCACAGCTTGATGTTCATGATCGTGGTGGGCAGGTCGGAGCCCAGGCCAGGCACGCCGTTCTGGTACCACTCGTTCTTGCCGTTGTTGACGTAGAGCCGGTTCGCATCGACCTCCATGCCGGTCTTCCAGAAATGAAACGACCTTGGCGGAGCGCTTGATCCGCTGAAAAATATGATGAGCTTCGCGGACCCCGCGACAGGAACGAATTGGAAATGGTCCCCTCCCTCCTCCGTCGGTGGCGAGGAGAGGGGCCGCTGCTTGGTTTCGAAATCCATTCCGCTCGGCAATCCGCTTCTAGAAGGCCATTATGCGATGGCGGTACGCCCGCTCGAGCAGGAGGGCCGTAACGAGAAAGAGCGACCCGATCACAAAAACGTAAGTCTTGTCCAAGATCGGATCGTAGGTCAGGTACACTGCGGTGCGGATCCACTCGATGCAATGCAGGATAGGGTTCCATTTGATGACAGCCCGCATGGCGGGGGGCATCAGCTCGGGCACGTAAAACACGCCCGACAGGATCAATAGCGGGAAACGGACGATTCCCCATATCCGTTCATATGTGGGCCAGAGCGTGGCCACGACGGCATTGAAAGCCCCGACGCCAAAGCTCAGGAAGCAGAGCGCGCCGACGGCCTCGGCAAACCTGACATAGTTGACGATGACCTTCCCTTCGCTGACGATCGACAGCAGGGAATAGAAGATGGTCCAGATTATGAACATGATGATCGTTTCGAGGACAAGCCTCGCCACGATCGCGTCGAAGGGCTTTACCGGCGGATAGGCCAGCAGCGCCTTGTTGGCCGTTATCGCGCTCAGCCCGCGCGAGGCGATCGCGCTGAACATGCGGAACGTCAGAATCCCGGACAGGATGAACAGCAGCAGATTCTGCCCGAAAGGTATGCGGCTCTCGATGAACGACCTGACGCCAATCACGAACACCACATAGGCCATAGGCTCCAGAAACAGCCAGATGAACCCGAATTGGTTGCGCCCGAAACGAGTTCTCGTTTCGCGCAGGATCATCGCCGTGACCACGCGGGCGGAAACGCCGAGCTGGCTGGAAAAAGTTGGCGTCCGGACGTTGCTGAGCATCTGATTTTCCGCAGTCACAGTACGGCCGCGCTTAGACCACATCATCGCGAAGCGCGCCAGCCCGCCACCCAAGCAGCAACTCGGGACGAAAATACGACATTCCCCGGCATTTCCCAAAGGCGTCGCCGCGATCCGGCAAATCGATGCCCGTCTTGTCCGCGCGGAGCCTTCTTGCCCTGCGGCCTTATCATGATCTACAGACGGGGAAACGGACCAAGACGCTTTGGACGGCTGCTCGGCCTACATCTAGGGTCGAAAGCGTGTCAGCCAGGGCGGCGGCGGTGCCGGAGCAAAACTGAGGAAGCCATGTCAGCACGCATCTACAGCCCCGCCAAGACCGCGATGCAGTCCGGCAAGGCCAAGACGGGATACTGGGTTCTCGATTTCGACCCCGAGAAGCCGCGCAAGATCGACCCGCTGATGGGCTACACCACCTCGTCGGACATGAAGAGCCAGGTGCGGCTCACCTTTGACACCAAGGAGGAGGCTGTCGCCTACGCCGAAAAGCACGGAATCGCGTTTCGCGTCCAGGAGCCCAAGGAATCCAAGCGGCGGCAGATTTCCTACTCCGACAATTTTCGCTATGACCGCAAAGCGCCCTGGACGCATTGAGTGCGCCGCCCGCCGCATCGCCGGCGGAGGCCGGCAATATGCCAAGGCGCGGTCTTGGTCCCGTAGCTCAGCTGGATAGAGCACCGGCCTTCTAAGCCGATGGTCGCAGGTTCGAATCCTGCCGGGATCGCCATTTTTTCAACCGTACCGCCGTCCACCAACAGAGCCGGGTTCTCGACATGCAGGCGAACGCAGCTTTTCGCCGTGCCTTCCGGGGCCATAACCCGCCGCATCGACTGTCAGGCGGAAACCGCCGCAGCCAGCCCGCGCGCGAGATCGGCCTTGAGGTCTTCCGCATCCTCCAGCCCAATCTGTAAGCGGAGGATCGGCCCCTCATAGGAATTCTTGGCCACCGTCCGGTCGCTGATATTGACCGGCACGGCGAGGCTTTCGTAGCCGCCCCACGAATAGCCGAGTCCGAAGATTTGCAAGGCGTTGAGGAAGGCGTGGGCGCTGGCCGCTCCACCGCTGTCGAGCACGATCGAAAAAATGCCGCTCGCGCCGGAAAAGTCGCGCTTCCAGATGGCGTGGCCGGGATTGCTCTCCAGTCCCGGATGCAGCACGCGGGCGACGCCCGACTGCGTTTCGAGCCAGCGTGCCAGTCCCAGCGCGCTCTGCTGGTGCCTCTCCAGCCGGACGCCCATGGTGCGCAGACCACGCAGTACCTGGTAGACGTCGTCGGGCCCGGAGCAGGCACCCAGCGTGAAGAAGGTCTCCTGCAGTGTTTTCCAACAGTCTTCGTTGGCAGACACTGTGCCGGCCAGCACGTCGGAATGGCCGGCCGGATATTTGGTGGCGGCGTGGATGGAGATGTCGACGCCGTGGTCCAGCGGACGGAAGAACACCGGCGTCGCCCAGGTGTTGTCCATCATGACCACCGCGCCGCGTGCCTTTGCGGCGCGCACGATCGCCGGTATGTCTTGCACCTCGAACGTGTTGGACCCCGGCGATTCCGTGAACACGACTTTCGTGTTGGACTTCATCAGCGCGTCGATGCCGGCGCCGACGAGCGGATCGTAATAATCGACCTCGACGCCCAGCCGTCTCAGCATCGTATCGGCGAAATGGCGGGTCGGATGGTAGACCGAATCGGTGATCAGCAGATGGTCGCCGCTCGACAGGAAGGCCAGAAGCGGCAGGGTCACCGCCACCAGGCCGGATGGAACGACGACGGTTCCCGCCGATCCTTCCATTGCATCGACAGCGGCCGCCAGAGCGTCCGTCGTCGGTGTGCCGCGCGTCCCGTAAGTGTATTTCTGGTTTCTCGCGGCCATCGTCGCGGCGTCTGGATAAAGCACGGTGGAGGCGTGCACGACCGGCGGGTTCACGAAGCCGAAGAAGTCGAGCGGATCGTTGCCGACATGCGCCAGCCGCGTGTTGGTTCCCATGCCTGCGAAGTCCCGTCTGGTCATATCGTCTCCGTTCGCTTCGGGCCTTGAATCCGGCCGGCCTTGCGGCGATGGCTTAGAGCGGCGGCAGCCGCGCCGCAACAGGCCGATTCGGACAGTTGGTGGAAGCCGTTGCGCCAGGTTTCCGCTGCCCCGCCCGCCAGGGGAAGAGCCTTCGCGTCGATGGCCGATAAGCGACTAAAGAAGTCTCAATCAAGCGCTTGCCGCAGCGTCGTATTTTCAAACTCGCGGGAGCCGGGTCATTCCGCTTGACCTCGCGGGAATAATCGCCTTCGATGCACATCTTGATTGCGGCGCGCGTGTCATCAATGGCGCCGCGTTTTCGGGAAGTGGGCCCGAGCGGGAAACGCCGCCTCACAGGGGAATCGGGATGGAATCCCGTCAAACAGAAAAGGGCTTGTAACGATGAAAAATGCTTTGAAGGTCGTTCTCGGCGCGGCTGCGCTTGGAATGGCGAGTTTTGCCGCGTCCGCGGGCACGCTCGAGGACGTGAAGGCCAAGGGCTTCTTGCAGTGCGGCGTCAACACAGGCCTCGCCGGTTTCTCGGCGCCGAACGACAAGGGCGAATGGACGGGCCTCGACGTCGACTTCTGCCGCGCGGTCGCGGCCGCCGTCTTCGGCGACGGCACCAAGGTCAAGTTCACCGGCCTCTCCGCCAAGGACCGCTTCACCGCGCTGCAGTCCGGCGAAGTCGACATCCTGTCGCGCAACACAACCTGGACGATCAGCCGCGACACGGCGCTCGGCCTGAATTTCGGCGGCGTCACCTACTACGACGGCCAGGGCTTCATGATCAACGCGAAGAAGATTCCCGATGTGAAGTCGGCGCTTCAGCTTTCCGGCGCGGCCATCTGCGTCCAGGCTGGCACGACGACGGAACTGAACCTCGCCGACTACTTCAAAGCCAACAATCTCCAGTACAATCCGGTGGTCTTCGAGAAATTCGAGGAGGCCAATGCCGCTTATGACGCCGGCCGTTGCGACGCCTACACGACGGATCAGTCCGGCCTCTATGCCGTGCGCCTCCAGATGTCCGCGCCGGACGACCACGTCGTGCTGCCCGAGATCATCTCGAAGGAGCCTCTTGGACCGGCGGTGCGCCAGGGTGACGACAAGTGGTTCGACATCGTCAAGTGGACCTATTACGCGCTGCTGAACACCGAGGAAGCCGGCATTACCCAGGCCAATGTCGAGGAGATGAAGGGCTCGGCCAATCCGGACATCAAGCGCCTGCTGGGCGTCGAGGCCGAAACCAAGATCGGCACCGACCTCGGCCTGACCAACGACTGGGTCGTGAACATCGTCAAGGCGACCGGCAACTACGGCGAGATTTTCGAGCGCAATGTCGGCCAGGGCAGCCCGCTGAAGATCGCACGCGGCGTCAACGCCCTGTGGACGAAGGGCGGCCTGCAATACGGCATGCCGATCCGCTGATCCCCACCGCTGGGCCGGAGGGACATACCCTCCGGTCTTCCCGGTTCGAGGCTGAATAACGGCCCGGGCCCAATGTCAGAGGAAGGGGAACCCTGTGGCGACACACGATATCGTCAGCGTGGGGCAGCCCGCCAAGGCCTCGCCTCTCTACGATCCGAAAGTAAGAAGCTTCGTCTTCCAGATTGTACTGGTCCTGTTGCTGGTGGCTGGCATCTGGTGGATTGTCGACAACACGATCGAGAACCTTCGGCGTTCCAACATATCGACGGGCTTCGCCTTCCTGCGCGGTCGCGCCGGCTTCGACATCTCGGATAGCCTGATCGAGTACACTTCGGACTCGACCTTCCTCCGCGCCTTGGTCGTCGGCGTATTGAACACCCTCAAGATAGCCATCGCCGGCATCATCTTCGCGACGATCATCGGTTTTCTCGTCGGCATCGGCCGCCTGTCCACCAACTGGCTGATCCGCAAGATCTGCACGGTCTACGTCGAGGTGTTCCGTAACATTCCGCCGCTGCTGGTCATCCTGTTCTGGTATCAGGGCGTGCTGGCGCTGCTGCCGCAGGTTCGCCAGAGCCTCGAACTGCCGTTCAGTTCCTTCCTCAACGTCCGCGGTTTCTATCTGCCGGCAGTCGTGTGGAACGGCAGCGGCTTGATGGTTTTGGGCGGGCTGGTGGTCGGCCTGTTGCTGAGCTGGTATGTCGCTCAGCGGGCCTATGCGCGCCAGATGGCCACCGGCCAATCCTTTCCCGTGGTTTGGGTCAGCGTGGCGCTGATCATCGGCATGCCGCTGCTCGCCTATCTCCTGGCCGGCATGCCGGCCACCGTCGACTATCCGCAGAAGGGCGGTTTCAACCTGACCGGCGGCACCAACATTAAGCCGGAGTTCCTGTCCCTTCTTCTGGCTCTGTCCTTCTACACGGCCTCCTTTATCGCCGAGATCGTCCGTGCGGGGATTTTGGGCGTGCCGAAAGGACAGACCGAGGCCTATTCCGCACTCGGACTGAGGCCGGCCAAGGGCCTTCGCCTCGTGGTCATCCCCCAGGCGCTGCGCATCATCATCCCGCCGCTCACCAGCCAGTATCTCAACCTGACCAAGAATTCGACGCTCGGCGTAGCGATCGGCTACCCCGAACTCTATTCGGTTGGCGGCACCGTCCTCAATCAGACCGGACAGGCGATCGAGGTCGTGGTCATCTTCATGATCGTCTATCTGTCGATCAGCCTTGCCACCTCCGCCTTCATGAACTGGTTCAACACCAAGATGGCTCTGAAGGAGAGATAGGCCATGCAGGAACATGATCTCTCCTGGGTAAGGACGGAAATGGCGCTGGCCCAGGCCGCGCCGTCCAGCGAGGTTGGTGCGAGCGCCTGGATGCGCAACAACCTGTTTTCGTCGCCCGTCAATTCCGCGATTACCGTGGTCGCCGCGCTGGCGGTCGCGTGGGCATTGCCGCAGATGCTGAACTGGCTGTTCTTCAGCGCCGTCTGGAGCGGCGCCGACCGCACGGCCTGCCTGACCACGGAGCAGGGCGGGCAGCTTGCCGCTGGCTGGTCCGGTGCCTGTTGGCCGTTCGTGACCAGCCGCTTCGGCTTCTTCATGTTCGGCCGCTACCCGGTCGACGAGCGGTGGCGCGTCATCCTGTGCGGCCTCCTCTTCGTCGCCCTCCTGGCCCCCTTGCTGATCCCGCGCGCGCCCTACAAGCGGCTGAACGCCATCCTGTTCTTCGCGGTTTTCCCCTTCGTCGCCTTCTTCCTGCTGGTCGGCGGGTTCTTCGGACTGCCCTATATCGAAACGCCGCTGTGGGGCGGCCTGATGGTCACTCTGGTGATCTCGTATGTAGGCATCGTCACGTCCTTGCCTCTGGGAATATTGCTGGCGCTCGGGCGGCGCTCCAAAATGCCGATCGTCAAGCTGCTGTCGGTCGTCTTCATCGAGACGGTGCGTGGCGTGCCGCTGGTCGCGGTTCTGTTCATGGCGAGCTTTATGCTACCCCTGTTCGTGCCGCCGGGAATGACCTTCGACAAGCTGCTGCGCGCGCTGATTGGCGTGGCGCTGTTCTCGTCGGCCTATATGGCGGAGACCATTCGTGGCGGCCTGCAGGCTATTCCGAAAGGCCAATATGAGGGCGCGGATTCGCTCGGTCTCGGCTTCTGGCAGAAGATGGGGCTGATCGTCATGCCTCAGGCGCTGAAGCTGGTCATTCCGGGCATCGTCAACAACTTCATCGGCCTGTTCAAAGACACCACGCTGGTCCTGATCATCTCGCTGTTCGACCTGCTCGGCGTGGTCAAGCAGAGCATCTCCGGCGACCCGACCTGGGCGACGCCGCAGACCGCCAAGACGGGCTATGTCTTCGCCGCGGCGATCTTCTGGATGTTCTGCTTCAGCATGTCGCGCTATTCTCAATACATGGAACGCCGGCTCGACACCGGGCATCGGAAATAAGCGCCGGTCGGCCGAGGCATAAAGGGGAATTTCGATGACAACCGAAAACGCCGTGAGCGCGGACGAACTCAAGGTCGACGTCAAGAAGATGCACGTGTCGGACACCGATGTCGCCATCGACATCGCCGGCATGCACAAATGGTACGGCGACTTTCATGTGCTGAAGGACATCAACCTGCGCGTCATGCGCGGCGAGCGCATCGTCGTCTGCGGCCCGTCGGGCTCGGGCAAGTCGACGATGATCCGCTGCATCAACCGGCTGGAGGAGCATCAGAAAGGCCGCATCGTCGTCGACGGCAAGGAACTCACCAATGATCTGAAGAAGATCGACGAGATCCGCCGCGAGGTCGGCATGGTGTTCCAGCACTTCAACCTCTTCCCGCATCTGACCATTCTGGAAAACTGCACGCTGGCGCCGATCTGGGTGCGCAAGATCCCGAAGAAGCAGGCGGAGGAAACCGCCATGCACTTCCTGCGCCGCGTGAAAATCCCCGAGCAGGCCAACAAATATCCCGGCCAGCTTTCCGGCGGCCAGCAGCAGCGCGTCGCCATCGCCCGCTCGCTGTGCATGAACCCGCGCATCATGCTGTTCGACGAGCCGACCTCGGCCCTCGACCCCGAGATGATCAAGGAAGTGCTGGAGACGATGGTCGGGCTCGCCGAAGAGGGCATGACCATGCTCTGCGTCACCCACGAAATGGGCTTTGCCCGTAAGGTCGCCAACCGGGTCATCTTCATGGACCAGGGCCAGATCGTCGAGCAGAACACGCCGGCCGAGTTCTTCGACCATCCGAAACACGACCGCACAAAACTGTTCCTGAGCCAGATCCTGCACTGAGGCCTGATCCCCAGCCTGCCGTCATTCGGGGGCTTGAACTCGACCTCACAGGCAAGCCTCTTTGCCTTGAGCCCGGCGCAATCGCCGGGCTCTTCTTTTGCGAATTGCCGAAACAGCTTCGGCAGACTTGCAAGCCGGGAGGGTAGGCTTGGTGAGGCGGCTATTCCGCGCATGTGGCATCGCCATTGGCTTGTTCGTAGCCGCGGTCGCCCTCGGCACGCTCGTGCCCCGGCCTCTGTTCGGGCCGGACAAGGACGATGCGCCCAAAACCCGGCGCATCCTTGTCCTGTCAAATCCGATCCATACTGACATCGCCGTCCCACTCGACGATGTAGTCCTGCGAACCTTCGGCTTCCTTCTCGATGACGGCATGCCGCTCGACGCGCCGGAAGTGAAATATTTGGTCTTCGGCCGCGGCAGCCGGGAATTTTATATCGCCACGCCGACCTGGGACCAGTTGAAGCCGATACCGCTGCTGAAAGGGCTGACGCTCGACCGCGCTGCCATGCATGTCGACGTTGCCGGCCCCATTCCCGAACCGCATCCGGAAGTCGACGGCTTCGATGTCGGCGAGCGCGAATTCGGCGCCATGCTGGCGTTCATCAAGGACAGCTTTTACGAGGACGCCGAAGGCCCGCTGATCATTCCGGGCGTCGGCTACGGCCGGTTCGACAAGTTCTACGAAGCCGACGGCACGTTCACCGCGCTTCTGGGCTGCAACACCTGGACCGCGCGAGCCCTGTGCGAGGCCGGCATCACCACAGGGATGTGGAATCCGCTACCGCTCACGCTGCGTTGGTCGCTCGACCTGCACAATTGAAATTGCGTTGTCTTATGACGAACTCACGTCGTGGCCATAGAGCCAGTCCATATCGGTGGCGAGGCTTTTGGCCGGGCGTGCGGCAAGCACCAGGTTGCGCGCCAGGGCGACAGGACCGGCGGCATGCCAGACAAAGCGGTTGAAGGCACCGCGTCGCGCCACCTTTTGGATCCTCAGGCGGCGGGTCTGCTCCCAGGCGGCGAGGGAACTGGCCAAGCCATTCGGCGGACTGGCATCGTACGCATCGGCCAGCGACCAGGCATCCTCGATCGCCATCGCCGCGCCCTGGGCCGCGAAGGGCGTCATGGCATGGGCTGCATCGCCGATCAGAGCGAAATCTCCACCCTGAACCCAAGGCCGGGCAGGGTCCACCGTGTGGATCGGCCACGCGGTCCAGGCTTCCGCGTCCGCCGCCAATGCGGCCAGCGGCGAAGCGGTTTCGCCCAGCGCTTTTCGCAACGGCGCGGCGTCGGCGGCAACCCGCCAATCCTCTCCCCGCGCTTGACCTGACGTGAATGCCACGAGGTTGAACTCCGACCCGCCGCGCAGCGGATAGGCGACGAGATGAAAACCCGGATGCAGGAATGCATTGACGGTCAGATCCGGAAAAAGGTTTCGGATCAAAGGGCTGTCGGCCGAAATCGTCCGCCGCCACGCCATCAGCCCGGTCGAACGGGCCGGCAAGCCCGACACGATGCCCTTTCTCAGCGTCGACCAGACACCATCGGCGCCGACCAGCAGGGCGCCTTCGTACCGCCGTCGCTGACCTTCGGTTCGGACCGTAGCCGCGAGATTGCCCGGTCCCACCGATTGAAAGGCCTCGACGTCGGAATCGGTGGCGAGCGAGATTGTTGGGGTTCGGTTCGCGGCCGCCAGCAGCGTGCCTTGCAGATCGGCGCGGTGAACGACCAGATAGGGCGCTCCCCAGCGATCCTCGGCCATTTGCCCCAGCGGGACGCGGGCGAGTTCCCGCAGGTCGCTTGCATTGCGCAGCACGATGGCCGGCGGCTGGACTGCGAAAGGCTTCAGGCCGGCGAGAACCCCAAGCCGGTCGAGGAGGCGGGTGGCATTGGGCGAAAGCTGCAGACCGGCGCCGACCTGGCGCAGTTCTGGCGATCGTTCGAAGACCTGGACATCAAATCCACGCGCCGCGAAGGCAAGCGCGGCGGTAAGCCCGGCAATGCCCGCCCCGGCGACGATGATCGGAGAAGTTTGGCCGGCTTCCATCAAATGTCCGGCCTCGCCGGACCGCGTTCAGGCCGCCTGGCTGATATAGGCGCAGCCCTCGGGCCGCGTCTCATAGGCCCTAAGCGCGTGGTTGTAGCGGTAAAGCGTCGAGCAATAGGGGCAGACCTTCTCGTCGTCGGCGCCCATGTCGAGGAACACGTGCGGATGATCGAAAGGCGGGTTGGCGCCGACGCACATGAATTCCTTCACGCCGATCTCGATCGCCGGATGCCCGGCATCGTTCTGGAAATGGGGAATCGTGCCGCCGGCCATTTTTCTCTCCTGATCGCTTCGGTGCCTCTTAGCAGGGGGCAGGGGTTTCGCCAATCGGCTAGCGTGGTCATGTGTGACATCGGCGCCGAGTGAGCAGCGGCGTCTGTCCTTGAAATCAAACTGTCACATTCCCCTGTCAGGAGGTAGACTGCCGCGTCGGGTGCGGGCGACAGCCGGGGATTTTGCTACGATGAATGAACTGAGACCCTTGCAGGCGGAATTCGCGGCCGCGGAGACGGTCGCCGCGGATATGGCGGCGGGGAATCCCGACCGGTTCGTCAACCGCGAATTCTCCTGGCTGCAGTTCAACCGGCGGGTACTCGAGGAATCGCAGAATCCTCGCCATCCGCTCCTTGAGCGGGTGCGCTTCCTGTCGATCTCGGCGGCCAATCTCGACGAATTCTTCATGGTGCGCGTTGCCGGGCTGGCGGGGCAGGTGCGCGAGGGGATCGCGCTGCGCAGCCCGGACGGGAGAACGCCGGAACAGCAACTGGAGCAGTTGCTGCACGAGGTGGGCCGCTTGCAGGAAGACCAGCAGGAGAGTTTCGCGGCGTTGAAGACCCTGCTGCAGGAAAAAGGCATCGAGACGGTCACCGCCGATGCGCTGAGCGCCGAGGAACAGGCCTGGCTGGACGACCATTTCGAGCAGCAGATCTTTCCGGTGATGACGCCGCTGTCGATCGACCCGGCGCATCCCTTCCCGTTCATCCCCAATCTCGGCTTTTCCATCGCGCTGCGTCTGCGCCACCGCAAGGAAGGCGAGGAGATGAACGCGCTGCTGAGGCTGCCGGTGGCGCTGAAGCGCTACATCCGCCTTCCCGACCAGCAGAAGCATGTGCGTTTCATTCCGCTGGAGGAGGCGGTCGGCATTTATATCGGCCGGCTGTTCCCGGGTTACGAACTGAAGGGCGCCGGAACGTTCCGCCTGATCCGAGACAGCGATATCGAGGTGGAGGAAGAATCGGAGGATCTCGTCCGTTTCTTCGAGACGGCGCTGAAACGCCGCCGCCGCGGGTCGGTGATCCGCATCGAGTTCGACGGCCGGATGCCGGCGGAACTGCGCGACTTCGTCGCCGGTGAACTCGGCGTGTCGTCCAGCCGCATCAGCGTCATCCACGGCCCGCTCGCGCTGAACCAGATTTCGGAAATCGTTTCGGTCGCCCGCGACGACCTGAAATTCGTGCCGTTCAATCCGCGTTTCCCCGAGCGCGTGCGCGACCATCGCGGCGACTGTTTCGCGGCGATCCGCGAGAAGGACATCGTCGTCCACCACCCCTACGAATCCTTCGACGTGGTGGTGCAGTTCCTGCGCCAGGCGGCGGCGGACCCGGACGTGGTGGCGATCAAGCAGACGCTCTACCGCACCTCGAACGACAGCCCGATCGTGCGCGCGCTGGTCGACGCGGCCGAGTCCGGCAAGTCGGTGACGGCGCTGGTCGAATTGAAGGCGCGTTTCGACGAGGAGGCCAACATCCGCTGGTCGCGCGATCTGGAGCGCGCCGGCGTCCAGGTGGTGTTCGGCTTCATCGAATTGAAGACGCACGCAAAAATGTCGCTGGTGGTGCGTCGCGAGGACGGCAAGCTGCGCAACTACGTGCATCTCGGCACCGGCAACTACCACCCGATCACCGCGCGCATCTACACCGACCTGTCCTTCTTCACCACCGACCCGCAGATCGCCCGCGATGTCTCGCAGATCTTCAACTACATCACCGGCTACGCCGAGCCGGCCGACGAGATGTCGATCGCTATGTCGCCGCTGACGCTGAGGCCGCGCATCCTGAAGCACATCGCCGATGAGATCGTGCACGCCCGCGAGGGGCGGCCGGCGCGCATCTGGATGAAGATGAATTCGCTGGTCGACCCGACCGTCATCGATGCCCTGTATGAAGCAAGCCGCAACGGCGTCGAGATCGACCTGGTCATCCGCGGCATCTGCTGCCTGCGCCCGCAGGTGCCCGGCCTGTCCGATAATATCCGCGTCAAATCGATCGTCGGTCGCTTCCTCGAGCACAGCCGTATCTTCTGTTTCGGCAACGGCCATGGCCTGCCGTCGGACGAGGCGTTGGTCTATTTCGGTTCCGCCGACATGATGCCGCGCAATCTCGACCGCCGCGTCGAGACGCTTGTGCCGATCACCAATGCGACTGTGCATGAACAGGTTCTCGGCCAGATCATGCTGGGCAATATCATGGACAACCAGCAAAGCTTTGAGGTACTGGCTGACGGCACCTCGCGGCGGATTTCGCCGGATGAGGGTGAAGAACCGTTCAACGCCCAGGAATACTTCATGACCAATCCCAGCCTGTCCGGGCGCGGCGTTGCGCTGAAGAGCAGCGCTCCCAAGCAGATCGCGCAGTTCAAGCGCCGCAAGAAATCCGTAGCGTCCGCGACCTAGACCCCGGATGCTGTCCAATTCCCAGGGTCGGCTGCAGGACCGCAGCCCGATCTCGATCATCGATATCGGGTCGAACTCGATCCGCCTTGTCGTCTATGAGGGAATCGCGCGGTCTCCGACCGTGCTGTTCAACGAAAAGATGCTGGCGGGGCTCGGCCGCGGCATCGTCTCGACCGGCAAGCTCGATCCCGAAGGCGTGACCCGCGCCGTCGAGGAATTCGGGCGGTTCCGCGCCGTGTCGGACCAGGCCGGCGCGAAGGAACTCTACGTTATCGCCACGGCGGCGGCGCGCGAGGCCGTCAACGGTCCCGACTTCATCCACCGCGCCGAAAAAATCCTGGGCACCGAAATCCGTGTGCTCTCGGGGCGAGAGGAGGCGCATTATTCGGCGCTGGGCGTGATCTCCGGCTTCCATCCCGCGGACGGCATCGCCGGCGACCTTGGCGGCGGCAGCCTCGAACTGGTCGACGTCAAAGGCGAGGACATCGGCGACGGCATCACGTTGCCGCTCGGCGGTCTCAGGCTGCAGGACATGGCGAAAAACTCTCTGACGGCAGCCGCGAAGATCTCCCGCGACGAACTGGCGCGTGCCAAACTGCTGAAGGGCGGGGACGGCCGCGTCTTCTATGCGGTCGGCGGCACCTGGCGAAACCTCGCCCGGCTGCACATGTACGCGACGAACTATCCGCTCGCCGTCATGCACCATTATGAACTCGGCATCGAAAGTTCGCTTCCTTTCCTGCGCCAGGTGGCGCGCGGCGAAACCGACAAGGTGAAGGGCATAGAGGGTGTATCGAAGAGCCGCCGTGCGCTGCTGCCTTACGGCGCCACGGTGCTGCTGGAGATCATCGCGGCGATGAAGCCGTCGAAGGTGGTGGTGTCGGCGCTCGGCGTGCGCGAGGGGTTTCTCTATTCGCTGCTGTCGCCGCGCGAGCAGCAGACCGACCCGCTGATCTCCGCTTCCGAGGAACTGGCGCTGCTGCGCGCCCGCTCGGTGACGCATGCCCGTGAACTGGCGGACTGGACTGGTTATTCCTTTGGCGTCTTCGGCATCGACGAGACCGACGAGGAAATGCGCTATCGCCGCGCCGCCTGCCTGCTGGCCGACATAGGCTGGCGCGCGCATCCGGAATATCGCGGCACCCAGTCGCTCAACATCATCGCGCATGCGTCCTTCATCGGTGTCGACCATCCGGGCCGTGCCTTCCTGGCGCTGACCAACTTCTTCCGCCACGAGGGCGTCTTCAACGATGCGGGCGCGGCCGAGATCGCCTCGCTCGCCACGCCACGCTATCTGGAACGCGCTCGCTTGCTCGGCGCCATGATGCGCGTGGTCTATCTGCTGTCGGCGTCGATGCCGGGTGTCATTCCCAGGCTGAAATGGGAGCGGCGGCCGAACGAGGCGCTGGCGCTGGTGGTCCCGAAGGAATTCGCGGCGCTCGCCGGCGAGCGGCCGGCCGGGCGCCTGGCGCAACTGGCACGCGTGACCAGCCGGAAACTGGACATGGTGATCGGCGAAGATTAGGGCAGGGGCGCTCAGCCACGGGCGCCGTCAATCGAAAACCGTCCCGGACCCGCAAGCGCCAGCGCCAGGAATCCGCCGGCAAGCCCGATGTCCTTGAGCAGCGCCTGCATGTGCAGGAAAGCGATGGCCGGATCGTCGCCGCCCTGGCCGAAATGGCCGGTGAGGCCGGCGACCACGCAGAACAGCGCGAGCAGAACAGCGGCGATGCGGGTCTGGAAGCCGGCGACGATGCACAGTCCGGCAATCAGCTCGAACAGGCCCGAACCCCAGGCGACCATCGTCGGCATCGGAAAACCGAGGCCGGCAAAATAACCCGCCGTGCCGGAAATATTGGACAGTTTCATGATGCCGTTGGGGATGAACACCACGGCGAGCAGGAAACGGGCGAGGATGGCGGCGGCGTCGATGGGCATGACAGGCTCCGGGCTGCCGTGCAGTGTGCGTCAAAGCCGGCCGCATGTCATGCGGAATGAAGATGCGGGGCGGGCTGAAGGCCTGACCACGCAAAAAAGGCCCGGGAGCGCCGGGCCTTCTCGCGACGAAGCGCTTAATGCTCAGCCGCGTCGGGCGTCGAGAGACAGTGCGCTGGGGCCGAAAGAAGCGAGCAACAGCAGGCCGCCGGTGATCGACAGGTTCTTCAGGAACATCAGCAACTGGATCTGATCGGCGAAGTTGGTGTGGGCGACCAGCGAAGCGGCGATGGTGAAGACGGCCAGCGCGATCGCGGCGATGCGGGCCTTGAAGCCGACCAGGATGGCAAGGCCGCCGAAGAATTCGAGCAGGCCGACGACGACGGCGGCGACGACCGGCAGCGGCAGGCCGATACTGCCGAACCAGCCGGCGGTGCCGGAAATGTCGGTCAGCTTACCGAAGCCGGCGAAGAGGAACAGGACCGAAAGCAGAAGGCGGGCGACGAGCACGACCGCGGCGCTGCCGGCGGCATTGGCGTTAGCGCCGGCCGTGGATGTGTTGAGGGACATGATGTGTTCTCCGGGAGGGTTTGAAGTCCGGATTTAGATACATCAATTGGATCGTTCACCAAAGATCACGATCATTCGACACATCGTTCACTTTTGGAACGATATTCTGCGCGTCAGCCCGGATGCGTCATATCCTCCGGACGCACCAGCCGGTCGAAGTCGGCATCGCTGACATAACCGCCGCCCACGGCTTCCTCACGCAGCGTGGTGCCGTTCTTATGGGCGGTCTTGGCGATCTTCGCCGCGTTGTCGTAGCCGATGGTGGGAGCGAGCGCGGTGACCAGCATCAGCGAGCGTTCGAGCGCGGCCTTGATGTTGTCCTCGCGCGCCTCGATGCCCACCACGCAATTGTCGGTGAAGGAGATGGCGGCGTCGCTCAGCAACTGCACGGATTGCAGGAAATTATAGGCCATGAGCGGGTTGTAGACGTTGAGTTCGAAATGGCCCTGGCTGCCGGCGAAGGTGATGGTGGAATTGTTGCCCATCACCTGGATGCAGACCTGGGTGAGCGCCTCGCACTGCGTTGGATTGACCTTTCCAGGCATGATCGAGGAGCCGGGCTCGTTTTCCGGCAGCGACAACTCGCCGAGGCCGGAACGCGGGCCGGAGCCGAGCAGACGGATATCGTTCGCGATCTTGAACAGCGCGGCGGCGGCCGAGTTGATGGCGCCGTGCGAGAACACCATGGAATCGTGGGCGGCAAGCGCC
Organism: Mesorhizobium yinganensis; assembly: GCF_040081985.1. Taxonomy (NCBI): domain Bacteria; kingdom Pseudomonadati; phylum Pseudomonadota; class Alphaproteobacteria; order Hyphomicrobiales; family Phyllobacteriaceae; genus Mesorhizobium; species Mesorhizobium yinganensis. The sequence continues at coordinate 112,907 of NZ_JBEBMH010000009.1, forward strand.
TCAAACTTGTTGGGTGCGGTGACGAAAGCAATGCCGGTGATGGCGGCGATGCGGTCGGCGACCTTTTCGGCAAATCCGATCGGCGCATTGAGGCCGGTGCCGACCGCCGTGCCGCCCTGCGCCAGTTCCTGAAGACCGGGCAGCGTCAGTTCGATGCGCTGGATCGAGGAGGCGACCTGCGCGGCATAGCCGGAGAATTCCTGGCCGAGCGTCAGCGGCGTGGCGTCCTGCGTGTGGGTACGGCCGATCTTGACGATATGGTCGAAGGCTTTTGCCTTGGCTTCGAGCGCGGCGTGCAGGTGTTTCAGCGCCGGCAGCAGGTCGTGGGCGATGCGCTCGGCGCAGGCGATGTGCATGGCCGTCGGATAGGTGTCGTTCGACGACTGGCTCATATTGACGTGGTCGTTGGGGTGGACCGGCTTCTTGGAGCCCATCACGCCGCCCAGCATCTCGATCGCCCGATTGGAGATGACCTCGTTGGCATTCATGTTGGACTGCGTGCCGGACCCGGTCTGCCAGACGACCAGCGGAAAATGCTCGTTGAGCTTTCCGTCGATGACTTCCTGCGCGGCCTCCACGATGGCCGCGCCGATCTTCGGGTCGAGCCGGCCGAGTTCCATGTTCACTTCCGCCGCCGCGCGCTTGACGATGCCTAAGGCGCGCACAACCGACAGCGGCTGCTTCTCCCAGCCGATCTTGAAATTGCCGAGCGAGCGCTGTGCCTGCGCGCCCCAATAGCGGTCGCCGGCGACCTCGATGGGGCCGAATGTGTCGGTCTCGGTTCTGGTCTGGCTCATCAGCTTTCCTCATGCCCACTTTTTCGGGGGTGGCGTATCGCGTCGCACAACGGGCTTCAAGTGAAGAATGAAAGGCATGTCGATCCAAATCGGTTCAATTGGAAAACGCCGCATTTTCCGAAGCTTGAGCAAAGAACCGCTGGTACGGAAACAGGTTCACCGGGCTTCGCGCACGGGAGGAGAAAGCTCTTTGCGGACAGCCCTGTTCGCCGCCGCGCGGCGGAAAATCCGCGCCGGCCATCGATTCCTCGGTGTCGAGTCGCACAGACGGCGTTGTCACGACGTGTCGGGCGACTGCAGCACCCAGCAGGCGAGCCCGTGCATGACGTCCAGAACCTCATGGACGTCATGGGTGGGTTTTCTGCGCCAGCCCGGCGGGCGGCCGGGTTTCAGCGGCCAGATTCGGCGAGCCCGGCCCGGCCTGGGAGGGTCTCCGCTCCGCGCTGTCGCCGCTTTGCGCATTCTGCGCCGCGCGCCGATCGCGGCGAGCATTTTGTCATGCTCGCTCATCGCATCGGGGTCTCCGTCCCCGACGGTCATCGCGTCGCGAATTTTCTTATCCTGCGCGCTTGCCGCGTCGCGCCGCGCCTGCCAGCGGGCAAAACGTTTGGCCTGGCGCGGCAGGTCGTCGAGGGTCGCGGCCAGCGTCTCAAGCCGCAAGGCCAGCCGCGACGCATCGATCGGGTCGTTTCGCGAGGGAGGCGCCGCAACAGGAACCGGTTCGCCGAAACCGGCAATGGAGATGCGCGGCACGCCGCTGGGTGCCGGCCGCGAGGGCCGGCGGTTCCAGGGCGGCAGCGGATCGAACAGCGGCAGCGCCGGGACGCGACGGTCTTCCGGCTGCCTGCCGATACGGCGGAATTTGCGCCGGCTCGGCTTCTTCGGCTTCGGTTCTCGCGGACGCGGCGGCGGCAAAACCAGCCCGCGCGCCGCCACGACGATCAGCCGCCGCGCCGCCGCCTCGGCCGGACGCAGCAGTTTGAGGATGGCGCGGTGGAGATGGCGAGGAAGGCTAAGTGCCGGGTTAAGTGCCGGGGACAGTTTACTTTTTTCCGCCAGCACCTGCCTTGAAGCGGCCGCGCCCTTCCGCGGAAAGAAAGTAAACTGTCCCCCAGCGCCAGGCTCCCCGGCGGCAGGTCCCCCAGCGCCAGGCTCCCCGGCGGCAGGTCCCCCAGCGCCAGGCTCCCCGGCGGCAGGTCCCCCAGCGCCAGGCTCCCCGGCGGCAGGTCCCCCAGCGCCAGGCTCCCCGGCGGCAGGTCCCCCAGCGCCAGGCTCCCCAGCGGCAGGTCCCCCAGCGCCAGGCTCCCCAGCGCCAGGCCCTCCGGCGCCAACGCCCCCAGCGGCAAGCCCAATACCGGCAGCCAGCCCGGCCATGCCGACAAGCATGGCAAGGATGCGCTTCAAAGCCTCCCGGTTCTTGTCGATCGCCGCATTCCAGTCCATCGCCGCTTCCTTCCAGCACGCGGCGAGATTATCGCTGCGAAAGGGAAGGGCGGGGACAACTTTCCGGAAAAGAATCCTGACAGATGCTGACAATAACCGCCTACGGCGAGCCATCCCGTCCAGTTTCCAGCACTATGTGCTTCCAGAGCTGCGCAGGCTGTCGCGCCCAACACGGCGAACGGGGTCGAATTGCATGGGCTGGTGCATCCGTCGTTCATGCTTGCCCGGCTTCTCCTGAGCCTATCGGCTAAGCGTCGGAAGGTTGGGCGCGCACATGGATGCCGAGAGACTGGCCGAGCGGTTCACTTGCCCGCGCCATGACCTCAAAACCGCAGGCAGCGAGCTTTTCACCGATCAGCATTTCGATTTTTTGTGCCTGTGACATGCCCGGCGGCTCGTAGAACAGGTCGAGCTGCCCACCGGGATTCAGCAGATGCCGTACCGCTGCCAATTCGCGGCGCGGATCAATCCAGAATACATTGACGTTGACGGCAAAGATGCGGTCGAAGCGCCGGCTGCCCAAATCGGCGTCCGCGAGCGCCGCCACCTCGAACGAAACGCGGCCGGCAGCGATTTGGGCGGCGTTCCTCTGTTGCGCAACCGCGACCATCTTGTCCGAACGGTCGATGGCGACAAGGCTGCCGGCCGACAGATTTTCGCAGATCAGTCCGGCCAATACGCCGTGGCCGCAGCCGACCTCGAGCAGATCGGCGGTGTCGTCGAAGGCAAGCTGTCGGGCGGCCCAGAGCAGGCGCGGCGGGATCTTTTCGGTCATGGGGTGGAGGATAAAGTCCGTCCGCGACGGCCACCATCCCCGGGCCGCACTTTTCTCAAAACTCTGCCGCAAAATGAAACCGCCCCGCCGGTGAGGGCTCCGGCGAGGCGATTTGTGTCATCGGCCATCCTTATGACTCGTCATCCGGATTGCCTTTGCACATCCCTAGAATGTTTTGGCGGCGAGAGGGTTCCGGCCGATTTCTGGAAAACGCGCAATGAATGCGCTGCGACGAGAACCGCCCTTGTCCGTTGCCGGTGTGGCGGTGTCGCGCTAACCAGAAGGCGGAGCGCCGCCAAGAAAGGCTTGAGGAAGACATGAGCGAAGAATTCGTCCTCTACATTGGCAACAAATGTTTCTCCTCCTGGTCGCTGCGGCCGTGGATCGCCATGCGCCATCTCGAAATCCCGTTTCGGGAGGAATTCGTGCGGCTGCGCACGCCGGAGACCGCCGCGAATCTTGCCAGGATTTCGCCGACCGGACAGGTGCCCGTCTTGAATCACAATGGCAGGATCATCTGGGAAACCCTTGCGATCCTTGAATATTTGAACGACCTCTTTCCGGAGAGGCAGCTCTGGCCCGCCGATCTCGATGCGCGTGCGCTGGCGCGGTCGGTGGCGACTGAAATGCATTCCGGTTTCCGGGAGCTTCGCTACGGCTGGCCGATGAATTTGCGCCGGCCGAAGGCGCACAAGCCGATGCAGGGCGAAGGCGACGGCAATCGCCGCCGCATCGAAGCGATCTGGCGCGAATGCCGGCGGAAATTCGGGGAGGGTGGGCCTTTCCTGTTTGGTGATTTCACCGCCACCGACGCCATGTATGCGCCGGTGGTGACGCGCTTCGACACTTATGGCGGCAAACTGGACCCGGATATCCGCTCTTACGTCGACGCCGTGCTGGACACGCCGGGGATGCGCCACTGGTATGCCGAAGCGGCGAAGGAGCCATGGCCGGAACCCGGCCCGCACGAACAGGATTGATCGCGGATCGGCTCACCGTCGAAAAAAAACGCCTCCCGCACCTGTGACAGTGCTGGAGGCGTCTTTTTGTCTTTGGCTGTCTATTGAACTGCCTCGGACATCACATTAATGCACCGCAGGCAAAAGGGTTCCAGACTTTTTTGCGATTTTTTTCGTCGCGGTTCACAATGCAAAAAGGGCGGCCTCGCGACCGCCCTTCCGTATTTTCGAGCCTTGGCTGGCTGGGTCCTCGGGGCAAGCCCGAGGACGGACTTTAGAAGTCCATGCCGCCCATGCCGCCCATGCCGCCGCCCGGCATTGCCGGCATCGGGGCGTCCTTCTTCGGAGCCTCGGCGATCATGGCCTCGGTGGTGACCAGCAAGCCGGCAACCGAAGCGGCGTCCTGCAGAGCGGTGCGCACGACCTTGACCGGGTCGACGATGCCCATGCCGATCATGTCGCCATATTCGCCCGTCTGGGCGTTGTAGCCGAAGGTCGCGCCCTTGTTCTCAAGGATCTTGCCGGCGACGATCGAAGCTTCCGCTCCGGCGTTGGCGGCGATCTGGCGAGCCGGGGACTGCAGAGCACGGCGCACGATGGCGATGCCGGCAGCCTGGTCGGAGTTGACGCCGGTGGCCTTGAGGTTGGCAGAAGCGCGCAGCAGCGCGACGCCGCCGCCGGCGACGATGCCTTCTTCCACCGCGGCGCGGGTGGCGTTCAGCGCGTCGTCAACGCGGTCCTTCTTCTCCTTGACTTCCACTTCCGTCGCACCGCCGACGCGGATGACCGCAACGCCGCCGGCGAGCTTGGCCAGACGCTCCTGCAGCTTCTCCTTGTCGTAGTCCGAGGTGGTCTCCTCGATCTGCTGCTTGATCTGGGCGACGCGGCCCTGGATCTCGGCCTTCTTGCCGGCGCCGTCGACGATGGTGGTGTTCTCCTTGGAGATCGACACCTTCTTGGCGCGGCCGAGCATGTTGAGGCCGACGTTCTCGAGCTTGATGCCGAGGTCTTCGGAGATGACCTGGCCGCCCGACAGGATCGCGATGTCCTCGAGCATGGCCTTGCGGCGGTCGCCGAAGCCCGGAGCCTTGACGGCGGCGATCTTCAGGCCGCCACGCAGCTTGTTGACGACCAGCGTGGCCAGAGCCTCACCCTCGACGTCTTCCGAGATGATGAGCAGCGGCTTGGAGGTCTGCACGACGGCTTCCAGGACCGGCAGCATGGCCTGCAGGTTGGAGAGCTTCTTCTCGTGGAGGAGGATGTAGGCGTCTTCCAGGTCAGCAACCATCTTGTCGGGGTTGGTGACGAAGTAGGGGCTGAGGTAGCCGCGGTCGAACTGCATGCCTTCGACGACTTCGAGCTCGGTCTCGGCGGTCTTGGCTTCCTCGACGGTGATGACACCCTCGTTGCCGACCTTCTGCATGGCTTCGGCGATCATCTTGCCGACCGACTCGTCGCCGTTGGCGGAGATGGTGCCGACCTGGGCGACTTCTTCCGAGGTCTTGATCTTCTTGGCGGCCTTGCCGAGCAGACCGACGACTTCGGTGACGGCGAGGTCGATGCCGCGCTTCAGGTCCATCGGGTTCATGCCGGCGGCAACCGCCTTGTGGCCTTCCTGGACGATCGACTGGGCGAGAACGGTCGCGGTCGTGGTGCCGTCGCCGGCGATGTCGTTGGTCTTCGAAGCGACTTCGCGGACCATCTGCGCGCCCATGTTCTCGAACTTGTCGGCAAGCTCGATTTCCTTGGCGACGGTGACGCCGTCCTTGGTGATGCGCGGGGCGCCGAACGACTTGTCGATGACGACGTTGCGGCCCTTGGGGCCGAGCGTGACCTTGACGGCGTCGGCGAGGATGTTGACGCCGTGCAGCATGCGCTCACGGGCGTCGCGGGAGAATTTTACGTCTTTGGCAGCCATTGTTTGAATTCCTTCGGAATTGAGGCAGTTGGGAATGGGCAGTTGGCAGACGGGTTTCAGCAGGCCTATTGCCTATTGCCTACTGCCGATTGCCCAAATTCAGATCAGCCGATGATGCCCATGATGTCGGATTCCTTCATGATCAGAAGGTCTTCGCCATTGAGCTTCACTTCGGTGCCGGACCACTTGCCGAACAGGATGCGGTCGCCGGCCTTGACGTCCAGCGGGACCAGCTTGCCGGCTTCGTCGCGGGCGCCCGAACCGACGGCGATGATCTCGCCTTCCTGCGGCTTCTCCTTGGCGGTATCCGGAATGATGATTCCGCCCTTGGTCTTTTCTTCGGATTCGACGCGGCGGACGACCACACGGTCATGCAGCGGCCGGAAATTCGACTTTGCCATGATTGACTATCCCTGAATGCGGATGTTGAAAGGGTTTCCTCCATCCGGTCTGACCGGATCACAATTAGCACTCGTCTTGGGTGAGTGCTAACGTGGCGCGGAGATAGGCCCTGGCCTTCGCGATGTCAAGAACGCGGCGAGGCGTGCGGCATCCGATTTCGGGTCGATTTTTGCAGAGAGTGCCTCGGGCGGGGGCAAAGCCTTCGTGTCGGGCGTTTGCCGCACGGAAATCCGGACAGGATGCCCCGCCGAGGCGAGGCATCGCAAAGCGGTCGGCTTCGCCGGTCAGCCGACGATGCGCAGGTTTGAAAGCTCGTTGGCGATTTCCTCGAACACCACATCCAGGGTCGCACCGGTGGCGTTCCAGAACAGGATCTTGTTCTTGTCGATGCGGGACGGTGAGGCGCAATCCTTGAGGAGGCCGATCTGCGTCTTCTCCGCAGCCTTCTTCTCGTCGAGATCGAGAGCGACGGTCATGACGATGATCTTGCCGCCGTTGGGAGTCAGGTCGGCTTTCAGATGGGAGAAGGCTGAATTGTTGCAAAGCGCCTTGAAGTGCTCGTTCATCGCGGCGGTGTAGTTGGCGTTAGTGAAGGTCGTCTTGGGGATCGACGTGCTGGTACCCTGGAAGATGCGCCCGGTCTTGGTCGTGTCGACGATCAGTCTGGTGTAACCCAGCGAGGAATAGATCGACCGGTTGCCGGTGCTGTCGGAATATGGGTTGCCGTTTTCGTCACCCAGGGAATCCGGCGTGTAATAAGTGTTCGCGCCGTCGGTCACGACGATCACCACCTTGTCGTTGCCACGGTCGCTCTCCGGGCGTCCACCCGTGAATGGCAAGGTACTCGACACCGTTCTCCAACCCCAGGCCATGCCCTCTGGAACGTTGGTCGCGCCGAGCGGCTGCATGGCGTCGATGGCGTTGTTGATCGTCGTCTTACCGGCCGCCACGGACGTATCGGTCAAAGGCGTTATCGCGGTCGTGGTGCAACTCTGGTTGGGGCCGATGATGGCCTTGTCATGGGCTCTAATGCCTTCGACCGCCTTCTGGGGGTGCTGGTCGAAATATTTGGGCATGAATTTCTGCCGCCGGTTGTTTTCCGTGTCGGTGTACTGATCCGGCCACCAGTTGTTGTAGGACCGGATCGGATCGGACTCGTCGGGCGCGAACATCGGCACGAACAACGTCGCCGGCGTTCCGGTGGAGGGTACGGTGTCGTCCACGTCATAGGGTGATGGGCGAGCCTCGACGCAGCCTTTCCATGCGGCAAACGCCGCATAGTTCGGCCGGTTTTCGTACACGTCCTGGTATTCCGTGCACTTGCCGTTTTTGGTTTTCGAACACACGGTGCCGGTCTTCACAGCCGTGTAGCCGCTTATACGCTGAAGGTCCTTATACAATGAGAAGCGAGTGACCTTCTTGTTTTCCTCGGTTCCCCAGCCGGTTCCCTTCTTGTACCAGATGCCACCCACGTTCTCGACGTATTTGCTGTTGCCGTAATTGGCCTTGCTCATCGTCGTCCAATCGAAATTCTCGTGATGGATCGGCGAGATGCCATCCTGATCCATCCAGGTCTTGTCAGCGTTGTCCGGACCGATATTCACCGACGCGGCGAACGGCACGAGCGAGAATTGGACGGGCTTCACGACCTGCGTCATCTGGTCGGCCTGGGCGGAGAGCGTGGTGACAAGTTCCTTCGCTGCCTTCTTGAGCAGATCCATTCGCATCGTGCTGGAACTGCCGCCTTTTTCGGACATCGACCCGGAATTGTCGAGGACGAGCGCAACCTCGAGCGTGTTCTTCAGCCTGACCTCGGAGGTCTCGCTGAAGGCGACGCTCGTGACCGCGTTGCTGCCAAGCATGCTGGTCAGCGCCGGCAGGAAATAGGGATCGTATGTCGTGGCCGCCGAGAGCTTGAGCGTGCCGCCGCCTGCATTGTCCTTGGGCAGCACGAGCGTCAATGTCACCTTGCTCATATCCAGGCCGTTCGCGTTGGCCTCGAAGAAGTCCCTGGCATATTTCTCGACATCCGCGTCCTCCATGCCTTCGAGGTAGACGCGCGCCGCGGCGATGCCGGCGGCGTCGAGAGCCGAGAGCGCCTGGGCGCGTTCTCGGGTCAGTTCCGCGTAGTCGATCGCAAGGGCGAGACCGCCAACCATCGGCAGCATGCAGATTACGGTGATCATGGCATAGTTGCCGCGCCGGTCGGCCCAGAATTTCCGAAACATTTGACGCACCCGATCGTAGATCTATCGAAAGACGATCGCATGAATAGTTGAACATCCTGTCAGCCGGGATGGTTAAAGTTGGCGGGCAAAGTTCAAAATGGATTAACCATGCGCAAGGCGGGACGGCCGGCGATGCAACCGGAGCGATTGTTCAGGAGGTTGGGCCGGCCAGCCTGGACAGCTTGTAGGGGGGACGCGCCTGCTCCGGCGCTTCGTCGGAGGGCTCATCTGCCGGCGTCAGGATAATCTCCTGAACCGGGTGCGCGGCGTCGTGTTCCGGCTCCCCGGAGGCAAGCTGGTTTCTGCGGATTTCGGCGGACAGGTCGCGGATGGCCGCGTCCACCGAGCGCGCCACGCGGACGACTTCGTCATGCGCCCGCCTGGAACGCAGCATGGCGCTAAGGGCGAAGCCGGCCGATGCCAAGGCGAGCACCAGCGTCGCGGCGGCGATCGCCAGCACAAGGTCGACCGGCGGTACGCCGGCGCCGGCGGCGCTTTTCAGCGCGATGAAACATATGACACAAAAGACCGCCGCGCAGGCGATCAGTCTTCCCGACATGGTTTCGTCCCCGGTAACACCGCGCCGTCCCTTCCTCGTTCCCATCGGAGGCGGCCTTGCCGCCACCATCTTGCACGGCGGGGCGGGGCTGTTAAGTCAAAGCTGGTGACACGGCGAAAACTCTCGGTTAATCCGGGCGCGGCCGATCGCTGGGCGGGCGGCCGGCATATGGATGAAAATGGCAAGGTGCGGTGCGGCTTTGGTCGAATTCGTTGAATCGCTGGACGAGCTTTCCGGCGCCTATTCCGCCGTGCTGTGCGATGTCTGGGGCGTGGTCCACAACGGTGTTTCCGCCTATCCGCAGGCCGGCGTGGCGCTTGAGCGTGCGCGTGCCAAGGGATTGGCCGTGGTGCTGATCACCAACTCGCCGCGTCCGCATGAAGGCGTCGAAAAGCAGTTGCGGGCCATCGGCGTGCCGGATTCGGCCTGGGACCGGGTGGTGACCTCGGGCGACGTGACCCGCGAGTTGATCCGCCAGGGGCCGCGAAAAATCTTCCATCTCGGGCCGGAGCGCGACGAACCGATCTTCGAGGGCATCGATGTGGAACTCGTCGAGGAGCCGGAAGCCGCGGCGATCGTCTGCACGGGCCTGTTCGACGACGAGGCCGAGACGCCGGATGACTATACCGAACAGCTCCGCCGGTTGCGTTCGCGCGATTTGCCGTTCATCTGCGCCAATCCGGACATCGTGGTCGAGCGCGGCCACAAGATGATTTTCTGCGCCGGCGCGCTGGCGCGCGACTACGGCCTGCTCGGCGGCCGCACGCTGATTGCCGGCAAGCCGTATCGCCCCATCTATGAGGCCGCCCTTGCCGCGGCGGGCGAGGTGCTCGGCCGCGAGGTCGCGGAGAAGGAGGCGCTGGCCGTCGGCGACGGCATGCTGACCGACATCAAGGGCGCCGCCGACAACGGCATTGACGCGCTTTACGTTTCCGGCGGCATCCACGCCAAGGATTATGGCGATATCGATGACCCGGATCGCGAGCGCCTCGCGGCGTTCCTTACCCATCACGGCCGGACGCCCGTCGCCGTGATTCCGCGTTTGCGATAGACGGGCCGGCACACCATGTCCCAAGGCGGCTTCGAATGGCTGACCGGTTCGCGGACCTTGCCCGAGCGGCTGCGCGACGGTGTCGTGGCGATCGGAAATTTCGACGGGGTGCACCGCGGCCATCAGGCGGTGCTCGATCGGGCTCTTGAGGAAGCACGGGCGCGTGGCATGCCGGCGCTTGTGTTGACCTTCGAGCCGCACCCGCGTTCGGTGTTCCGCCCGGACATTCCGCTGCCGCGCATAACACCGGCGCCGGTCAAGGCGAGGCTGATCCGCCTGTTGGGGTTCGACGCCATCGTCGAGCAGGAGTTTTCGCGGGCATTTGCCCAGATGTCAGCGGACGAATTCATCGACGACGTGCTGGTGCGCCGGCTCGGCGTCGGACATGTGGTGACGGGATTCGATTTCCACTTCGGCAGGAACCGGCAGGGTGACCCGGCCTTTCTGGTCGCCGCCGCCAAGAGCCGAGGATTCGGCGTCACCCAGGTCGAAGCGTTCAGCGACGAGGGCGGCGATATCGTCTCGTCCAGCCGCATCAGGACGCTGCTCGAAGCGGGCGACGTCTCGCAGGCGGCGGGCTTGCTCGGCTATCGCTTCACGGTCGAGAGCGAGATTGTGCACGGCAAGAAACTCGGGCGGACGCTGGGTTTCCCGACCGCCAACATGGTGCTGCCCGACGACGCGGTGCTGCGTCACGGCATCTATGCCGTGCGGCTGCGCCGCGCCAATGGCGACCTGCATGACGGCGTGGCGAGTTTCGGCCGCCGGCCGACGGTGGAGAGCGACGGTCAGCCGCTGCTCGAGACCTATGTGTTCGATTTCGCCGGCGATCTCTATCGCGAGGTCTGTGACGTATCGTTCTTTGGCTTCCTGCGCGGCGAGGAAAAATTCGACGGTCTGGACGCGCTGCTCGACCAGATGAACCGCGACAAGGAAGAGGCGCGGGCGCTGCTCAGCGCTGCCGCGCCGCTTTCGGCCCTGGACCTTGCCGTCGCCTTCTGACGCTTATTTTCTCAGGCCGAAACCGAAGGCGATGAAACTGACGCCCTGGATGATCAGGTCGACCGCCAGGAAGATGCCCAGGATCCACAGGCTGTTGACCGGCCATCCCGCCCAGATGACCAGGCCGGCAAGCGTCGTGATGACACCCGAAGCGACGATCCAACCCCAGCCGGAGAGCGATTTGCCGGTGAACCCGACCCAGACGCGAAGCAGCCCGGATACCACCAGCGTGATCGCCAGGAACAAGGTCAGGAATGCCGAGGCGAGCAAGGGATTGGTGAAGGCGAAATAGCCGGCGACGATGTAAAGCAGGCCGCTGATCAGCCACCAGAAGAAGCTGCCCCACGACTTGACGCCGAATGCGTGGATGATCTCCATGACGCCGCCAGCGATCATCATCCAGCCGACGAAGAAAACCGACGCCGCTGTGGCGATGAGAAGGTTGCCGGCGGCGATCACGCCAAGGACAAGAAGCAGCACGCCCAGGACGACGAACCAACCCCATTTTGTCCGCGTCTCGCGGTTGGCTTCATTCAGTGAGCCCTGAGTCGCTCCGGATACCGTCATTGTCATCCCCTCCTTGAAAATGCCGCGACATGCCGCAGGGGAAGGTTAGTCCTGCGCGGGGCGCCCGTCCAGCGGATGAAATGCGAACATGTCGTTCAGAGCGAAAAGGAATTTTTACAGGAACTCGTTAAGGCCGCCTAGCGGAACGATTGGGCCGGCCGGGTGACAAGCCGTCTGCCGTTTCGATTTCACGGCGCGCCGATCCTACGGATGCGCGGCAAGCTCAGAAAGACTTGCTGAAGGTGAAGGTCTTTCGGCAGTCCCCGTCGTTCAACGTGCAGGAGTGCCCGGCCGTAATCCTGACCGATTTCCAGGGGTGGAACTCGAACCCCCAGCCGGCCCGGTTGAAGCCGCCCGACGAATTCGGCAGTTCCACGAACAGATGGTCGATGACCCACTTGGGAAGTTTGACCTTGTCGTAGAGGAACTCCTTTATGATGGTCTTCAGGATCAGTTCGTTGGCGATGTGGTGGAGGGCGTTCGGTGACAGCGATATGTCGCCGTCCGGTCCGCCGATGACGACGCCGAACTCGTCGATGTGGACGTTGCAGCGGACCGGGGACAAAGCGAGGTGAAGGGCGCTGAAGTCGAGCGTCGCGGACTGTCCGTCCGTCCATGAGATTTCGCGAAAGCCGGTGCCGCTGGTGGCAAGGAACGACATGTCGATGGCGTCGGGTCCCGCCTGCTTCTTGCCTTCTATGAAGGTCCGCCCGTTGGCCTTCTGCGCATCCCGCACGGCCTGCGCGAGCTTTTTGTAGTTGCGCGGGCTGAAGTTGATGCCGTCGTGGGTCGTGCCGCCGATGGCCGGTTCGCCGTCGATGAATTCTTCCAGCTTGATCCCCAGCACCGAGGTGCGTTTCGCGATCGTCTGATAGATGTCGCTGCTCAGATACTTCGGCGGGCCGCCTTGCGGGTCGCCCATGCGGCCCCAGTCATGCGGCGCGATGTAGACACGGCAGAGGCCGGGCTTGTTGGTCGAGATGTCGAGGTGCAGATAGTTGTAGGTATGGGTCTGGCTGTAGCCGAACGCATCGATGCCGGCATCCCGCCAGGGATCGTTCTCGCCGGGCAGGGTGACGTTGTGCTTGCGGAACCGGGTGTTGTGTTCGGCCTTCGTCAGCAGGCGCTCGTATTGGTCGCAGTGGAACTCGAAGCCGTAATAGTGGCGCGAATAGCCGGTGATCCGCCAGCGCATCCCGTCGAGCGACAGGCCGACCTCGTTGAGCCTCAGCCTGATCTTGTTGCCTTCCGCCGCCGAAAGAGTCCTATCCCCACTCATGTCCGACCTCGCTCCTTGGTTTGAACTCGCCTTTGCGAATGTGGAGAGAGTGACATTCTATGTGGATTTTGTAACAGGTGCACGCTGCCGGCTGAACGGCCTGTGTCCATCTCGTTTCGATGCATTTTTTGTCGCCATCCTTGCGGCGCGCTCTACATGCGGCTTCGCGTCACCGGATACGGTTCCACGGCCGCCGTCCGATGAACAGTACGCCGGCAGTCGACATCAGCTTGCCCGGCGGATCATAAAGTGTTTTACTTCCCGCATGAAAAGCCTCGCCATCATATGGGCGTTGATGCTGGTTTGCGCCGGCCTTTTTATTGTCTGCGACAGTTTCAGTGCTCATTGGGGCAAGACGGGCAGCACGAAAAGCCTGATGGCGTTTGTCGCCCTGTCACCGTTGTCTTACTTTGTCTTTGCGTTCATCAACAGGAGCATTGACCTGGCCGTGGCCGGCGCGCTGGTCAACACACTGATCGTGGTCGGCGCCGTTCTGGTGGGCGTCGTGGTCTTCGAGGAAGAGCTTTCGCGGCTGCAATATCTCGGCATCGGACTGGCTCTGGCCTCCGTGACGCTGCTCAACATGGGCTGACCGCGCTCTCGCGGCGTTACGTGCGTTTAATTCAAACTTTACCGTCTTGCTTGCAAAGCTGAGGCTTCTGGCGCTGGCGGTTCGGTTTACATGACAAGACGTTCTCTTTGTGCAACGGTCCTGCTGGCGGTTTCCGCGGCCACGGCCGAGGCCGGCGAAAAAGGTTTCTTCGACTGGGCGCATGGCGACTGGTATCTGACCGTCGGCGCCGCTGGATATGCCGCGCCCGAGTTCGAGGGTGCGAGCGACATGGTTTTCCGCGCCACGCCGATGATCTCGCTGGGCAAGGTCGGCCCAGAGGCGCGCTTCACGTCGCGCAACGACAATATTTCGCTCTCCCTCATGGACACCGGCTCGTTCCGTGCGGGTCCGGTCGGCAAGATCGTGTTCCCGCGCGATGCGGATGACGCCGACGGCCTGCAGGGCATGGACGACGTGAAGGGCGGGTTGGAACTCGGCGCCTTCGCCGAATACTACCCGACCGACTGGCTGCGCGTTCGCGGCGAATTGCGGTACGGCGTTCGCGCCCATGACGGCATTGTAGGCGACGTCGCGGTCGATGCGTTCAAGGACATGACCGAGACTGTCCGGATTTCGGGCGGCCCGCGCCTCTCCTTCGCTTCCGCCGACTATTTCGACACCTATTATGGGGTCGACGCCGAGGAGAGCGCGGCGTCGGGTCTTGCCGAATACGATCCCGGCGGCGGGATGAGATCGGCGGGTGTCGGCGGCGCCATCACCTGGAAGGCTACCGAAAAGGTCACGGCAAGCCTGTTCGGCGAATATGCTCGGTTGCTGGGGCCGGCGGCGGATTCCTCGCTGGTGAAGGAACGCGGCTCTCCGAACCAGTTCATGGTCGGCATGTCGACGACCTACCGGTTCAACTTCACGATTCCGTAAGCTCCCAACAGGTTCAGGCGAAAAGCCGACTGTCGAAGGGATAACGTTCCACGCCGACGATCGTGATCGATGCGGCGTCGCGATGCAGGGGGTTGACGATAAAGTTCAGTGCCCTCGGCATGACGACCGATGGAACTTTCATCATCGCAAAGCGCCCGTCCTCGATGAAGCTCATGCCGATCCGTCGCGTTCGGGGCTGATCGATCCGCCAGCCCTCGAAGATGTCCGGAATGAAATGACCTACCGTGTCGGGCACGTCCATTTCGATCAACTGATAGAAGTCGGGTACTGTCTGTCGGTTTGCATGGACGAGTATTTCGAGCAAGGACGTCGAAGGATGGTCCGCGCAGTAGATGATCGGGACACCTTTGGCGTGCCAGCGACCTTCTCCATGGAGGCCGCCGTTTCCAGTCAAATCCGCGAAGTTGGAGATGCGCCAGACGCGCATGCTCAGGCGAGCATGCCGTAATCGATCCGGTGAAGCTCTTGCTCCACTTCACGCGCTCCCGCCTCGGTCCGCAGGAGGTCGATGGGGCGCACTCCGTCGAGCGCGATGATCTCGCTGCGCAGCCAGCGCTGCGCTTTCTGGCGATTGCCGAAAACGCGGTCCGCATGCTCGGCAATGCGTTCAAGCCTTAACGCCCTGTCGGTCTCGGCTATCGACAGCGGCTCGTTGCTTGCCTTGCGACGCGCGAGCGTCCGACGCGATACAACCAAGGCATCGATTTCGTCATTGGTGAATCCGAAGGTACGCAACTGGTCAATCTTGTCTGGCGACTCCAGGGGGAGGTCCGTAACCCTTGCTGCTACGCCCATGGAAAAGTTTCCTCGGTTCAGGTCATTTGCCCAACAATTTATGGGCAGATGGCATGCGTCGCAAGCCGAGCACATTCCCGCTTCACTCTTTGCCGCACCTCCGCTAAGGAACACGCTATGAATTCCGCAGCGCGCAGCGTCGCCGCCACGATACGAATTATTGGCCCGGCCTTCCGGGCGGCCTGAGCCGCCGGAAGCCCCGGGAGATTTTTGTCCCAGCGCTCTCGCGCTTTTCCCAGTTCATGATAGTTGAACGCCCTGGCTTTCCGGCCGGGCAGTCCACAATGGCAAGACGATGACCGACACGACCGAAAAACTCGACTATTCCAAGACGCTCTATCTGCCGCAGACGGAGTTTCCGATGCGCGCCGGCCTGCCGGAGAAGGAACCGCAGACCGTCGCCCGCTGGCAGGAGATGGACCTCTATCGCCTGCTGCGCGAGGACGCGGCGGGGCGGCCTAAATATGTGCTGCATGACGGCCCGCCCTATGCCAACGGCAACATCCATATCGGCCATGCGCTGAACAAGATCCTCAAGGACGTCATCACCCGCTCGTTCCAGATGCGCGGGTTCGACTCCAACTATTTGCCGGGCTGGGACTGCCACGGCCTGCCGATCGAGTGGAAGATCGAGGAGGAGAACTATCGCTCGAAGGGCAAGTCGAAACCCGACCTGTCCGATCCCGCCGCCATGGTCGCCTTCCGCCAGGAATGCCGCGCCTATGCGGAAAAATGGATCGCCGTGCAGGGCGCAGAGTTCCAGCGGCTCGGCGTCGTCGGCGATTTCAAGAACCCCTACACGACGATGAATTTCCACGCCGAGTCGCGCATCGCCGGCGAATTGCTGAAATTCGCCATGAGCGGCCAGCTTTATCGCGGGTCGAAGCCGGTCATGTGGAGCGTGGTCGAACGCACTGCGCTGGCCGAGGCAGAGGTCGAGTATGCAGATTATGAGAGCGATACGGTTTGGGTGAAGTTTCCGGTTTACATGCCGGTGCAGGGCGACGATGTCAGCCCAGCAAAAGGCAGCTACTATTTCGACCCGCGTCTCTTTGGCGCCAGCGTGGTTATCTGGACAACCACCCCTTGGACAATGCCGGGAAACCGCGCTGTCAGTTTTTCACCTCGGGTGAAATACGGTCTGTACGAAGTAATGTCCGCTGAAAATGAGTTTGGCCCGCAGAAGGGCGAAACTTTGATTTTTGCAGATGCTCTAGCTCAGGCATCCGCAGAGAAAGCGAAGGTTACATTCGATCGACTTCTGGATGTCTCGCCAGATGTGTTGGCGAATTTGGTGCTTCAGCATCCGCTGTCAGGTCTCGGGGGCGGCTACGAGTTTGCCGTTCCCATGCTCGCCGGCGACCACGTCACCGACGACGCCGGCACGGGCTTTGTCCACACCGCCCCCGGCCATGGCCGCGAGGACTTTGACGCCTGGATGTCGGCGGGCAAGGATCTGACCGCTCGTGGCATCGATACCGCGATCCCCTTCACCGTCGACGATGCGGGCTTCTTCACCAAGGATGCGCCCGGTTTCGGGCCGGACCGCCCCGGCGGGCCGGCGCGCGTCATCGACGATTCCGGCAAGAAGGGCGACGCCAACAAGGCCGTTATCGACGCGCTGATCGAGCGCAACATGCTGTTTGCGCGCGGACGGTTGAAGCACCAGTATCCGCATTCCTGGCGTTCGAAGAAGCCGGTTATCTTCCGCAACACGCCGCAGTGGTTCGTCTATATGGACAAGCCGCTGCCGCAATTCTCCCCCCTTGAGGGGGAGATGGCCGCAAAGCGGCCAGAGAGGGTAACCTCAGAAGGCGCCGCCAATAAGTCGAGCACTGCCGGGGCGACCCCCACCGCCGCCTTCGGCGGCACCTCCCCCTCAAGGGGGGAGGAAGCGCCGACGCTGCGGCAACTCGCCCTTGCCGCCATCGACGCCACGCGCTTCGTGCCGGCGGCGGGGCAGACGCGGCTGCGCGCCATGATCGCCGAGCGGCCGGACTGGGTGCTGTCGCGCCAGCGCGCCTGGGGCGTGCCGATCTGCGTGTTCGCCGATGAGGACGGCAATGTGCTGAAGGATGACGCGGTCAACCAGCGCATCCTTGACGCCTTCGAGAAGGAGGGCGCCGACGCCTGGTTCGCCGAGGGCGCAAAAGAGCGTTTCCTCGGCAACGCCCACGACGCCGCCAAATGGACCATGGTCAAGGACATTCTTGACGTCTGGTTCGATTCCGGTTCGACCCACACCTTCACGCTCGAGGACCGGCCCGACCTGAAATGGCCGGCGGATGTCTATCTGGAAGGCTCGGACCAGCACCGCGGCTGGTTCCATTCCTCGCTGCTGGAAAGCTGCGGCACGAGGGGCAGGGCGCCCTACGATACGGTCGTTACCCATGGCTTCACCATGGACGAGGAAGGCCGGAAAATGTCGAAGTCGCTCGGCAACACCGTCGTTCCGCAGGACGTGATGAAGCAGTCCGGCGCCGACATTCTG
The DNA here is from genome assembly GCF_040081985.1 of Mesorhizobium yinganensis. Lineage (NCBI taxonomy): Bacteria > Pseudomonadati > Pseudomonadota > Alphaproteobacteria > Hyphomicrobiales > Phyllobacteriaceae > Mesorhizobium > Mesorhizobium yinganensis. Next base: position 130,686 of record NZ_JBEBMH010000009.1, read on the forward strand.
CGCCTGTGGGTGATGACCACCGACTACTGGGAAGACCAGCGGCTCGGCAAGAACATCCTGCAGACCAACATCGACGCCTACCGCAAGCTGCGCAACACCATCCGCTGGATGCTGGGCACGCTGGCCCATGACGACGGCTCGGAAGTGCCTCTGGCCGAGATGCCGGAACTGGAGCGGCTGATGCTGCACCGGCTGTCCGAGTTGGACGAGGTGGTGCGGACCGGCTACGACGCCTTCGACTTCAAGCGTATCGCCAAATCGCTGCTTGACTTCATGGTGGTCGATCTCTCCGCCTTCTATTTCGACATCCGCAAGGACGCGCTGTACTGCGACGCGCCGTCCAGCCGGCGGCGACTGGCGGCCGTGCAAGTGGTGCGGCACCTTTTCGACCATCTGGCGACCTGGCTGGCGCCGATGCTGCCCTTCACCACGGAAGAGGCCTGGCTGGAGCGTTATCCCGACCGGCGTTCGATCCATCTGGAGCAGTTCCCGGCCGTGCCTGCCGAATGGCGGGACGAGGCGCTGGCGGAAAAATGGCGCAAGGTGCGCAAGGTGCGCGGCGTCGTCACCGCAGCACTTGAGATCGAGCGTGCGAAGAAGGTCATCGGCTCGTCGCTGGAGGCCGCGCCCGCCGTATTCGTCACCGACGCCGAACTGTTCGCGGCGGTCAGGGATGTCGACATGGCGGAAGTGGCGATCACCAGCGCCATCGGGGTAAGCGGCGGCGAGGCGCCGGCCGACGCCTTCCGGCTGGACGACGTAGCCGGCGTCGCGGTGGTGCCGCGAATCGCTTCGGGCACCAAATGCGCGCGTTCCTGGCGCTACACTGACGATGTGGGATCCGATCCGGCCTTCCCGGATGTGTCGGCGCGCGACGCGGCGGCGCTGCGCGAACTGCAAAAACTGGGCAGACTTGCATGAAAATTACTGTATGCGTTGTTATGGGCGACCGCATACGGTAGAGAATTAACCAATCCGGCGACAAACTATCGCCGGATTTCCCCGCCAATCCCGCATTGAGGGGTATTCGGGGCGACTCTTAAGAGGCTTATCGCGGTGACATTTCTTGGCATGACGGGAAACCGCCGTTCCGGCATTGCGGCCGCCGCCGGTCTGGCGATTGCAGGCCTTGCACTCTCGGGCTGCATGAGTTCGCCGACCTACGGCACCGACAAGACGGCAAGCGAGCAGCTTATCGGGGATGTCAGCAATGTCTTGTCGCTTGCTCCGAAGGAGCGCGCGGCGATCGACTACAAGCCGCGGCCCGAACTGGTCAAACCTGTGAAAGGCACGGCCGCCGTCCTGCCCACCCCGCAGGACAGCATTGCGTCGGCCGGAAATCCGGAGTGGCCCGAATCGCCTGAGCAGAAGCGCGCCCGCCTGCGCGCCGAGGCCGACGAGAATCGCGACGATCCGAGCTGGCGCCCGAACATCGACCCCGATCTGGCACGCGCCACCGCGGCGCCAGTTGAGAAGAACCCGGTGATGAATACACGCCATCTCGAGACAGGCGTGGAGCCGGTCGGCACCGGCAAAGCCGGGGCCCAAAGCGCGGCGTTCCGCAAACAAATGGCCGAAAACCGGCAGGGCAGCCCGGACACGCGCAGGTATCTGAGCGAGCCTCCGCTCGACTATCGGCAGGCCTCGACGGCTGCGCCGACGGGCGAACTGGGCGAGGACGAGCTCAAGAAAGAGCGTCGCCTGAAGGCCGAAGCCCGGAAGAAGAGCGACAAGAGCTGGGCCGATATCCTGCCTTGGTAATCAAGGTGTCTAGCCTCGACCGGGGCGAGCCGGAATCTCCAGCCATCGGACAGTCTTAGCGCCGGCTCTGAAAGAAACTTGTGAGGATTGCGCTGGCGGGCCGCTCGCCAATGCCGGGATAAACGTCAGGCGCGTGATGGCAGGTTGGTGAGGCGTAGAAGCGCCCGCCGCTGACGACCGCGCCGCCTTTTTCGTCCACCGCGCCGAAATAAAGCCGCCGTACCCGCGCGAATGAGATCGCCGCGGCGCACATGGCGCAGGGTTCCAGCGTGACATAGAGATCGCAACCGGTCAGGCGCTCCGCCGCGAGCTTGCGGGACGCCTCGCGGATGACCATCATCTCGGCGTGGGCGGTGGCGTCCTTCAACTCGCGGGTGCGGTTTCCGGCGCTGGCGATGATCTCGCCATCTTGCACGAGGACAGCGCCGACCGGAACCTCCCCGCGCGCCGCCGCGGCTTCCGCCTCGGCAAGCGCGAAACTCATGAAATCCGGGCGTTTCAACGGCATGAAATCCCTCGCGCGTCCGGAACGTTACTGCTACACCCCGCCGGGAAAGGCAAAGGTCCATGGACGACGAACCGAAAAAACCATCTGGCAAAGGTGCGCGCGCTCCCGGCGACCGCGGAGGCGGCGGCCGGGCAGGCAGCGGCGGACCGGGCGCGAAGGGTGCCAAACCGGGCTTTGGCCCGAAGGGCAAGCCGGGTTTCGGGGCGAAAGGCGGCAAGCCGGGTTTTGGCAAGCCTGCCTTTGGCGAGAAGAAGGGATTTGCCGGCAAGGGCGGAAAACCGTTCCGTGACGGCGACAAGCCTGCATCCCGGCGCGGCCATGGCGACGCGGCGACGGGCGAACGGCCCGCGCGCGCTGAGCGGCCAGCTTATCGCCCGCGCGAGGCTGGCGAGGTTCCTTCCGGCGAACGCGCCGCCAAGCCCTATCGTCCGCGTGCCGAAGGCAAGAGTTTCACACCCCGAGAAGACAGGCCCTTCAGGTCTGGGGAAGACAAGCCGTTTAGACCGAGGGGCGACAAGCCGTTCAGGCGGCGTGACGACGACAGCCCGCGTCCCGGGCGCACCGAGCGCGCGGCTTTGCGCGAGGGCGGTGACAGTGCGCGCTCGGAGCGGCCATTCCGCTCCGACGCGGGAGACCGGCCTTTCACCAAGCGCCGCCCGGAAGCGCTTGGCGAAGGGGAGCGCTCGGTCCGCAGGTTCGGGCGCGACGACCACGCCCGCGAGCAAGGCGACCGTCCGCGCCGTTTCGACAGGCCGGACGACGGCTCGCGGCCGCCGAGAAAGCCGTTCGAAAAGCGCGAAGGCACTTCGGCCCGATCCTCGGGTGATCGCAAAACCTTTTCACGGGCGCCGATCTCCGCCGAGGAAGGTGGAGAGCGCATCGCCAAGCGGCTGGCGCGCGTCGGCATCGCCTCGCGCCGCGACGCCGAGGAGCTGATCGCCGCCGGAAGGGTCCGGGTCAACGGCAAGGTGCTGGCCAGCCCGGCCGTCAACGTGACGATCGACGATAAGATCGAGCTGGATGGCCAGCCCTTGCCGCCGATCGAGCGCACGCGCCTGTTCCTGTTTCACAAACCCGCGGGTGTGGTCACCACCAGCCGCGACCCGGAAGGGCGGCGCACCGTGTTCGACGTGCTGCCGGACGATCTGCCGCGCCTGATCACCGTCGGACGGCTCGACATCAACACCGAAGGCCTGCTGCTGCTCACCAACGATGGCGGGCTGGCGCGCACGCTGGAACTACCGGCGACCGGCTGGCTGCGGCGCTACCGGGCGCGCGTGCATGGCAAGGTCGAGGAAAGTGCGCTGGCGGCGCTGAAGGACGGCATCGCGGTCGACGGCGTGTTCTACGGTTCGATCGAGGCATCGCTCGACCGCGAACAGGGCACCAATGCCTGGCTGACGATCGGCCTGCGCGAAGGCAAGAACCGTGAGGTCAAGAACATCCTGGGCGCCCTCGGTCTCGACGTGACGCGGCTGATCCGCATCTCGTTCGGTCCGTTCCAGCTCGGCGAGCTGCCGGAAGGGCATGTCCAGGAATTGAAGGGCCGGCTGCTGCGCGACCAGCTCGGCGATCGCCTGATCGAGGAATCGGGAGCGAATTTCGAGGCCGATATCGTAAAGCCGTTCTCCAACCGGCCGGTGCGCGGAAGCGAGGCCCCGGCGGAGGAGGCAGCCAGGCCGAAGATCGTACGCGACGGCATGCCGGGCCGGATCGGTGAGGGCGGGCTGATCAAGGCGCGCAAACGGCGCGAGAACAGCCGCGACGACGCACTTGGCAAGCTTTCGACCAAGCCGGATCGCGGCGGTTTTGGCGCGAAATCGGATCGTGGGCCGCCCGGTGCGAAGTTCGATCGCGGCGAGAAGCCGGGGTTCGGCGACCGGCCGCCGCGCGGCAAGAAGTTCGGCGAGCGTGAGCAGCGGCCGATCGAGCCGCCGGGTCAGCGCAAGGCCAATGTCTGGATGGCGCCCGGGTCCAAGCCGCAGGGTGCCGGGCGGATTGCCGCGGAGAAGGCTGCCGCGGAAGCCAAGAAGAGCCGCAAGGCGGGCTATGGCAAGCCGGGCGGCGCAAGACCGTTCGGCAAGCCGCGCGGCGAGGGCAGGGGCGGCGATGGCGGTCCGGGCGAGCGCCCGACACGTCCGCGCAAGCCGCGCACGGACGAGTAGCCACGCATGCGGATCGTCGGTGGAGCTTTTCGCGGCCGGCCGCTGGCCACCCCGCGTTCGCAGGATATCCGCCCGACCACCGACCGGACCCGCGAGGCGGTCTTCAACGTCATCGCACATCGTTTCGGCGACCGGCTGGCTGGCGCCCGCGTACTCGACCTGTTCGCCGGCACCGGCGCGCTCGGGCTGGAGGCGATGTCGCGCGGTGCGGCCTTCGGCATGTTCATCGAGGAATCGGCCGAGGGCAGGGGGCTGATCCGCACCAATATCGAAGCCTTCGGACTGACGGGGCGCACGAAAATCTTCCGGCGCGACGCGACCAGGCTTGGCGAAGCCGGCACCGTCCAGCCGTTCGGACTGCTCTTCGCCGATCCGCCCTACGGAAAGGGCCTCGGCGAACAGGCGCTGGCATCGGCGCTCGCCGGCGGATGGCTTACGCCCCGAGCGCTTTGCGTGGTCGAGGAGACTTCGTCGGCAGCGTTCGGGTCCGTCGACGGATTTGTCTCGCTCGACGAGCGATCTTACAGCGACACGGTGATCCGGTTCCTTGAAGTTGCGTGAGGCTGGCGGCTCAAGTCGCCTGAATTCGGCCTTGCTCCCCGGCAACATGACGAACAATTCACTTTCCGCGCGCAGCCGGCGACCCATATAAGGCGGCACCAAAGCAGCTCAGGAGCCTTCATGAGTCTCGAAGACCGTCCGGTCCGCCGCTTCATCGCCGGCCTTTTCCTGTCCGTCGCCATAGCTCTTCCGTCCGGCTCCGCCCTCGCCGATGCGCAGGGCAAGCGCGAGCCGGTCGAAAATTTCCTGCTCGACAACGGCATGGAAGTGGTGGTGATCCCGGACCATCGCGCGCCGATCGTCACCCACATGGTCTGGTACAAGGTCGGCAGCGCCGACGAGCCGCCCGGAAAATCCGGCATTGCGCATTTCTTCGAGCACCTGATGTTCAAGGGCACGACGAACCACAAGCCGGGCGAGTTCGACGCGGCGGTGGCCTCGATCGGCGGAAGCGAGAACGCTTTCACCTCCTACGACTACACCGCATATCACGAGACAGTGCCGCCGGATGCGCTGGGCACGATGATGGCGCTGGAAGCCGACCGTATGCGCAACCTCATCCTCACCGACGCGGTGATCGGGCCGGAGCGCGATGTGGTGCTGGAGGAACGCCGGTCGCGCATCGAAGGCGATCCGGAATCGCTGCTATCGGAAGAGGTGCAGGCGACGCTGTACCAGAACCATCCCTATCGCGTGCCGATCATCGGCTGGATGCACGAGATGGAGAAGCTGAACCGCACGGACGCGGTGGCTTTCTACAATCAGTATTACACGCCGAACAACGCCGTGCTGGTGGTCGCCGGCGACGTCGAGGCGGATCAGGTCCGCAAATTGGCGGAGGAGACCTACGGCAAGGTGGCGCGAGGCCCCGACCTGCCGCCGCGCAACCGTCCGACCGAACCGGAGCAGAACACCAGCCGCACGGTGACGATGACCGATCCGCGCGTCAGCATCCCGAGCTTTGCAAGATACTGGCTGGCGCCGTCCTACCGCACCGCCGAGCCGGGAGAGGCGGAAGCGCTCGACCTGCTGTCCGAGATTCTGGGCGGCGGCACGCGCAGCCGGCTCTACCAGCAGCTCGTGGTGAAGAGCGACACCGCTGCCGGAACCGGCGCATACTATGACGGCACCGCGCTCGATGAAACCAGCTTCGTGGTCTATGGCTCGCCGCGCGATGCCGAAGGGCTCGCCAAGCTTGAGACGGCGGTCAACGCCGAGGTGGCCCGTATCCGGAAAGATGGTGTCACGGACGACGAGCTGCAGAAGGCCAAGAACCGGCTGGTCCGCAGCATGATCTTCGCGCAGGACAGCCCGTCCAGCATGGCGAACATGTATGGATCGGCGCTGACCACCGGCAGCACCGTCAAGGATGTGCAGGCGTGGCCGGACAAGATCAAGACCGTCACGGCGGCGCAGGTTCAGGCGGCGGCGGTCAAATACCTCAATCCCCATCAGTCGGTCAGCGCCTATCTGCTGCCGTCGCAGGACACTTCGAATTGACGGGGGCGGGCATGAATTCCGGAGTTCTTATGCGAAATCGGCTAACGGCCCATGCCGCTGCCTTGCTTTCGCTGTTCGGCGTCCTGCTGCTACTCGTGAACTTCCCGGCGCAAGCCGCTGTGAAGATTCAGGAAGTCAAGTCGGACAGCGGTGTTACCGCCTGGCTGGTCGAGGATTATTCCGTGCCCATCATCTCGCTGCGCTTCTCGGTCGAAGGCGGTGAATCCCAGGACCCTGTCGGCAAGGAAGGCATGGCGAACCTGATCACCGGCCTCTTCGACGAGGGAGCCGGCGATCTCGACAGCGATGCTTTCCAGACACGCCTGGACGATGCCGGCGCGGAGATGAGCTTTCGCGCCAGCCGCGACAACATCTACGGTTCCATGCGCATGCTGGCCGATCAGAAGGACGAGGCGCTCGACCTGATGCGGCTGGCGATCACCGCGCCGCGCTTCGACCAGGCGCCGATCGACCGCATCCGCGGCCAGATGATCGCCAACATCCAGTCGCAGGCCAAGGACCCGCAGACCGAGGCGTCTCGCCGCTGGCTGAAAGCGCTCTATGGCGATCACCCCTACTCCCGCCCGGACGACGGCACGGAAGAGACGCTGAAGACAATCACCGCCGATGACCTGCGCGCGTTCCACAAGGCGCTGTTCGCCCGCGAGCAACTGCATGTCGCGGTGGTCGGCGCGATCGACGCCGAGACGCTGAAGCGCGACCTGGACAAGCTGTTCGGCAGCCTGCCGGAGAAGCCCAACTTGACGCCGGTGGCCGACGTGACGCCGAAGCTGGACCAGGTGGTGCGCTACGAATACGCGCTGCCGCAGACGACCCTGCATCTCGCCTATCCCGGCGTCGCCCGCAAGGATCCGGACTTCTTCGCCGCCGTGGTGATGAACCACATCCTCGGCGGCGGCTCGTTCACCTCGCGGCTGTTTCGCGAAGTGCGCGAGAAACGCGGCCTAACCTATGGAATCGATTCGTCGATCGTCGACTACGAACACTCCAACGCGCTCACCATCGGCACCTCCACCCGCGCCGGAAAGGGCATCGAGACGCTGGGCATCATTCGTGACGTGGTGAAGCAGATGGCCGATGAGGGGCCGACCGAGGCGGAACTGGCGGCGGCCAAGAAGTACCTGATCGGCGCTTACGCCATCAACAATTTGGATTCGTCGAGTTCGATCGCATCCACCCTGGTCGAATTGCAGATCGACGGCCTTGGCGTGGATTATTTCGAGCGGCGCGAGGATTACCTCAACGGCGTGACGCTGGAGCAGACGAAAGCAGTGGCAAAAAGACTGCTCGAGGCCGAGCCGGCGGTGCTTATCCTCGGGCCGGCCGAAGAGAGGGCGGAGGAAGGCAACTGATGAGCCCGACATTCGCCGTCGCGTTTGGCGGAGGCGGAGCGAGGGGCCTCGCGCACATCCATGTCATCGAGGCTCTCGACGAACTGGGCATCCGGCCGGTGGCCATATCGGGGTCTTCCATCGGCGCGATCATGGGCGCCGGCATGGCGGCCGGCATGTCCGGCCGCGACATCCATCACTATGCCGGATCCATCCTCGGTCGCCGCGCCGAGGTAGCCAGCCGTATGTGGCGGGCGAGGCCCGGCACCTTCGCCGAAGCCTTGCAGGGCGGTATCCGGGTCAGCCAGTTCAACATCGAGCGCATCCTCAAGGCCTTCCTGCCGGACGCCATTCCCGATCGTTTTGAGGAACTGAAAATCCCGCTGAAGGTCACCGCGACGGATTTCTACGGCCACAAGCTCGCGGTCTTCGAGGAAGGCGAACTGTTTTCGGCGCTCGGCGCCTCCGCGGCCATCCCGGCGGTGTTCAGGCCGGTGCGGCGCGACGGCGTGCTGCTGATTGACGGCGGCATCTACAATCCCGTGCCGTTCGACCTCGTAACCGGGCTGGCGGACATCGTCATTGCCATCGATGTCGTCGGCGCGCCCGAGGAGAACGAGCGGCAGCGGCCGAACTCGATCGACCTGATGTTCGGCGCGACGCAGTTGATGATGCAGTCCATCATCGCCGGCAAGCTGGAGCATACCCAGCCCGACATACTGCTGCGGCCGCCGGTGTCGCGTTTTCGCGTGCTCGATTTCATGAAGGTCGAAGCGCTGATGTTCGAGACCGCCAGCATCAAGGACGAACTGAAGCGTGCGGTGGAAAAGGCCGTCGCGGATCGCGAGGCTGCGCTGGCCTAACCTGCCGGTTCCTGGCTTGGCGCCGATGCGGCGATCTTTGCCAGGACCCGGAAGCAGACGACCACCGACGCGATGCCGAACACGACGGCGCCGAGGCCCCAGCCCGCCACCACGCCATGCGCGCCATAAAAGGACGCGCCGACCCAGACGAAGGGGATGATGCCCAGCGTCGAGCGGCCCCAGTTGAAAAAAGTCGAATAGGTCGGGTAGCCGAGATTGTTGAAGGCGGCACTGGCGACGAACAGCGCGCCGTTGAACAGGAAGCTGCCGGCGGCGATGTGGCAGAAGAAGACGATCAGCTCTCGCGCAAGGCCTTGCGCCTGGAAGACACCGGCGATCGGATCGGCAAAGATGGCGAGCAGCGCCCACATGACGGCGACGTAGATCACTGTCACGAGCAGACTGTCGCGCATCGTCGTGACCAGCCTGTGGTATTTTCGGGCACCGAAATTCTGTCCGAGGATCGGCCCGACCGCACCCGACAGCGCGAAGATGACGCCGAAGGCAACCGGCAGGATACGGCCGATGATCGCCCAGCCGGCGACGGCCTGGTCTCCGAACGCCGCCATCTCGACGGTGACGAAAGTGTTGCCGACCGGCGTCGCGATCTGGGTGAGCACGGCTGGAAAGCCGATCGAGAAGAACGGCCGCGAGGCTTCCATGAGCCGCGTCCAGTCCGGCAGGCGGACGAGGCGGTGGACATAATGCGAGCCGTGGATGCCGATCGCCAGCATGACGAAGCGGACGAGGACGGTCGAGATCGCGGCGCCGTCGAGGCCGAGGTCGAGGCCGAAGATGAAGATCGGGTCCAGGATCGCGGCAGCCAGCCCGCTGCCCAGCGTGACATACATGGCCCGCCGCGCATCGCCGCAGCCGCGCAGGATACCGGTGGTGCACATGCCGAGCGCCAGGATCGGCGTGGACGGAAAGACGATCTGAAGGAAGCGGGTCGACAGTTCCAGCGTCGGGCCTCGCGCGCCCATGAGCGAAACCAGGTGGCCGAGGAAAGGCCAGACGGCCAGCATCAGCAGCGTCGTGGTTGCGGCCATGAACACCAGCGACGCGCCGCCCATGCGCGCCGCTTCCTCGCGGTCGCCGCGGCCGAGGCAGCGCGACACAACGGCGCTGCAGGCGATGGTGAAGCCTATGCCGACGGAGATGGTGAAGAACAGCAGCGTCGAGGCGAAGCCTATAGCCGCCGCCAGTTCCTGCACCCCGAGCAGCGAGATGTAGAAGAGGTTTAGCGCGTCGACGACGAAGATCGAGATCAGGCCGACGGAACCGGTCGCGGTCATGACGATGACATGGCGCAGCGTCGAGCCGGTGGTGAATTTGGCGACCGGCGTGGGTTTCGGCGAGCCATCCATGGCCGTCACGTCTGTTTCCGCGGCCGGATATTCAGTGTGCGAACACCTGTTCGAGCGAGGCGAAGCCCTTGAACTCAAGCGCATTGCCTGAGGGATCGCGGATGAACAGCGTCGCTTGTTCTCCCGGCTCGCCAACGAAGCGGATCATCGGCCGCTCCAGCCAGTCGATGCCGGGCTGGGCCTCCAGACGCTCGGCGAGCTTCTTCCAGTCGTCCATGACCAGCACCGCACCGAAATGCGGGATAGGCACGAGTTTTCCATCGACCTTGCCTTCGGCAGCTGCGGCGGCAAGCGTCGGCCGCAGATGCGCGGACATCTGGTGGCCGAACAGGTCGAAATCCACCCAGGTATCGGACGAACGGCCAATCGCGCAGCCGAGGATGTCGCCGTAGAAGGCGCGTGTCTCGTCGAGGTCACGGACCGGAAAGGCGAGATGGAAAGGCGTCATGGCGTAACTCCCGATGCTGCCGGAACCGCGCCCGACTTCATAAGACCTGGACCGCCAGGGGGCGGCGCGCTGCCGCAAGCCATTGCACAAGCCGGGACGGAACAATAGATGGTGCAGCGTAAAACACCGAAAGCCGGATCCTCGCATGGACGTCACACTTGAAGCCGCCAGCCTGATAGACCGCGTCTCGGCCCTCGTTGACGCCGCGAAGGCCGCCGGCGCGGATGCGGCCGACGCTGTCGCGGTGCGCGATCGCTCGACCAGTGTTTCGGTGCGGCTCGGCAAGGTCGAGTCGACGGAAGCGTCCGAGGGCGACGACGTGTCGCTGCGGGTTTTCGTCGGGCAGCGCGTGGCGAGTGTCTCCGCAACCGCCTCGTCCGATCCGAAGGTGCTCGCCGAACGCGCGGTGGCGATGGCGAAAGTGTCGCCGGAAGACCCGTATCAGGGGTTGGCCGACGCCGCGCTGCTGGCGAAGGCGGTGCGCGACCTCGACCTCTACGACGCCACGGCCGTTTCCGCAGACCAGCTCAAGGAAGATGCGCTGGAGGCCGAGGAAGCGGCATTGGCGGTGCCTGGCGTGACCAATTCTAGCGGCAGCGGCGCCAGCGCCGGGCTGGGCGGCATGGTGCTCGCGACCTCTCATGGCTTCCTCGGCCAGTATGTCGGCTCGCGCTTCTCGCGCTCGGCGAGCGTCATTGCCGGCGAAGGCACGGGCATGGAGCGGGACTACGACTACTCCTCGCGCCTGCATTTCTCCGACCTCGATTCGCCTGAGGCGATCGGCAAGAGCGCCGGCGAACGTGCGGTGCGCCGCCTCAATCCGCGCAAGGCGCAGACCGGCGAGGTGACCGTGATCTTCGATCCGCGCGTGGCGCGCGGCATCGCCGGGCATCTGGCTGGCGCGATCAACGGCGCGTCGGTGGCGCGCAAGACCAGTTTTTTGCGCGACATGATGGGCAAGCAGGTGGCGTCGGCGGCGATCACCGTCATCGACGAACCGGCGCGCCGGCGTGGCCAGGCCTCGCGGCCCTTCGACGGCGAGGGCGTGGATGGGCAGACGCTGACCATGGTCGACAAGGGCGTGCTGAACCATTGGTTCCTCTCAACGTCCGCCGCCCGCGAACTCGGATTGACCACCAACGGTCGCGGCTCGCGCGGTGGTTCGTCTGTTTCGCCAAGCTCGACCAACCTGTCGATCGAGCCGGGCGAGCAATCGCCGGAGGCTCTGATCGCGTCGTTGAGATCCGGTTTCTATGTGACCGAGGTTTTCGGCCAGGGCGTCAACATGATCACTGGCGAGTATAGCCGCGGCGCTTCCGGCTTCTGGATCGAGAACGGCGCGCTGACCTATCCGGTCTCCGAAGTGACCATCGCGTCGAACCTCAAGGACATGTTCCTGCGCATGGTTCCGGCTACCGACCTTGACCGCAATTACGGCACCGCCGCGCCGACGCTGCTCATCGAAGGCATGACCCTTGCCGGAAGCTGAGACACGCGAGGCTCCTTGGGACCTGCAGGCCGACCTCGACCTGCTGCGTGACGCGGCGGCCGAGGGCGGCCACATTGCCATGCGCTATTTCCGGCAGAAGCCGGAGGTCTGGATGAAGGCCGGCAGTTCGCCGGTCAGCGAGGCCGACTACGCCGTCGACCGCTATCTGCGCGAGACCCTGCTGGCGGCGCGGCCGGACTACGGCTGGCTGTCGGAGGAGACCGCCGATTCGGCGGCAAGGCTGGACGCGCGGCGAACATTCGTGGTCGATCCGATCGACGGCACCCGCGCCTTTCTCGAGGGCCAGGATATCTGGTGCGTGAGCGTGGCCGTCGTTGAAAACGGTCTGTCGGTGGCGGGGGTCCTCGATTGCCCGGCGCGCCGTCAGGTCTATTGGGCTCTGCCGGGGCGTGGCGCCTGGCGCAATGGCGTGAAGCTGAAGGTGCGTCTGCCTGGTGGACGGCCGGAGATCGGAGGCCCCAAGGCGCTGATCGACGCGATGCCTGAGCGTTGGCGGGACAGGCTGGAGCGCCGCGCCTATATCCCTTCGCTGGCCTATCGTCTCGCCATGATCGCCGACGGCAGCCTGGACGCCACCTTTGTCAAGCCGAACGCCCATGACTGGGACCTCGCAGCCGCCGACCTGATCCTGCGCGAGGCGGGCGGAACGCTGTTGAACGACAGGCAGGAGCAGCCGCCTTACGCGGGCAAAATCGTCAGCCACGGCGCACTCGCAGCCGGCAGCGGCGAGTTGCTCGGCGTCATGGCCGACGTCATCGCGTCGCAGGCCAGGCCGGCTTCCGGTGCGTAGCCTGCTGCTGGACCTGGTATCAGTTTAAAATCCGGACGAATTGCTCTAGACAATGCGCATTCTCGCACACGACTCAGGATCATCGCATGGCTGAAGAAGGCGGCAAGAAACAGCTTTTGCACCTCGTCTTTGGGGGCGAGCTGAAATCGCTCAAATCCACGGACTTCCGCGATCTCGACAGCCTCGACATCGTCGGCGTCTTCCCCGATTACGCCTCGGCCCTCGCCGCCTGGAAAAGCAAGGCGCAAGCCAGCGTCGACAACGCCCATATGCGCTATTACGTCGTCCACCTGCATCGCCTGCTCGACCCGGAGAGCGCCGCTTCGGGTGGCCAGGCCTGATGAGCGATGCACAGCTTGCGCCGCTGGCGGCTAACGCGGTGAAGAAAAAGCGTCGCCGTGCCGGGGGCATGAAAGGCTTCTGGCAAAGGATTCGGAAGCCGCTGGCGCAGTCGGATCTCGTCAAGTCGACGCTGGCCACGATTCTGGCTGGCGGTCTTCGTTTCGTGCGCGCGACGAACCGTTATGCGGAGGGTTCGAGCGACGTCGCGCAATCCTATGCGAAGGTGACGCCTTCGATCCTGGCGATCTGGCACGGCCAGCACCTGCTGGCGCCGGTGCTCTATCCCGGCGGCGAGCCGCTGGCGGCGATGGTGTCGCGCAGTGCCGATGCCGAACTCAATGCCCTGGTGGTCGAGAAATTCGGATTCGAGGCGGTGCGTGGTTCCGGCGGGCGCGGCAAGAGCAAACGCGACAAGGGTGGGGCGCAGGCGCTCATTGCCCTGAAAAAGGCGCTCGATGCCGGTAGCAATGTCTGCATGATCGCTGATATTCCGCATGGAACGCCGCGTGAGGCCGGCATGGGCATTGTAACCTTGGCGCGGCTTTCGGGCAGGGCGGTCGTGCCGGTTGCCATGACCACCAGCCGCCGCAAGGTTCTGGAGAAGACCTGGGACAAGACCACCATCAACCTGCCCTTCGGCCGCTGCGCGATGATCGTCGGCGAGCCGATCATGGTGCCCGCCGACGCCGACGACGCCGAGATGGAGCGCAAGCGCCAGGAGATCACCGCCGGCCTGAACGAAGCGACGGAACGGGTCTACCGCATCGTCGACCGCCAGGCATGAGCGAACGCTGGGCAAGAGCGACGCTGAGGGCGTACCGCCTGGCGGGGGCCGCAGTCTATCCGGTGATCGGCACCTATGTCGCCTGGCGCACCACCCGTGGCAAGGAGGACCGCGCCCGGCGGCGCGAGCGCTACGGCCATGCCAGCAAGCCGCGTCCGCCCGGGCCGATCATCTGGGTGCATGCGGCAAGCGTCGGCGAGACCAACGCCGTGGTGCCGCTGGTGCAGCGCATTCTGGCCTATGGCGTCAACGTCGTGCTGACCACCGGCACGGTCACCTCGGCGCAGGTCGCCGAGGAGGTCTTTGGCGCCACCGTCATCCATCAATACGTACCGCTCGACCTGAAACCGGCCGTCGACCGTTTTCTGGACCATTGGGAGCCGGACCTCGCCATCATCGCCGAATCCGAAATATGGCCGATGACCATCCTCGAACTCGGCGACCGACGGGTGCCGCAGGTTCTGGTCAATGGAAGACTGTCCGACCGGTCGTTCCGTTCCTGGAAGAAACGGCCGCATGTCGCCGAAGCGCTGTTCGAGAACCTGGCGCACGTCGTCGCCCAGTCGGAAGTGGACGGCGAGCGCTTCCAGGCGCTGGGCGCCCGTCCGGTCACCGTCTCGGGGAACCTCAAGGTCGACGTGACGCCGCCGGCTGCCGACGAGAAGGCGCTTGTCGAGTCGCTGCGGCAAATCGGCAAGCGGCCGACCTGGGCGGCGGTATCGACGCATGACGGCGAGGAGAAATTTGCCGCCGAGGTGCATCAGGCGCTGAGCGCCCGCCATCCCGGTCTGCTGACCATCATTGTGCCGCGCCATCCCGATCGTGCGTCCAACCTGTTCTCCGAGTTTTCGGCAATGGGTTTGAAGACGGTGCGGCGCACCAGCGGCGAGCCCATAGCGCCCGACACCGACATCTTGCTCGGCGACACGATCGGCGAGATGGGACTGTATCTCAGGCTCACCGAGATCGCCTTCGTCGGCCGCTCGCTGACCTCGGAGGGCGGGCAGAACCCGCTGGAACCGGCCATGCTGGAGACGGCGGTGCTGGCTGGCCGCAACGTCCAGAACTTCCGCGATGCCTATCAGCGGCTGATCGACAGCGGTGGCGCGCGGCTCGTGCGCGACAAGGACATGCTGGCCGGTGCCGTCAACTACCTGCTGACCAATGAGGAGGCGCGGCGGGAGATGATCTCCGCCGGTGCCACCGCCGTCGACGAGATGCGCGGCGCGCTGGAGCGGACGCTGAAGGCACTGGATCCGTTCATCCATCCGCTGGTGGTGAAGTCGCGGCTGGAAAAGCCGAACGGGGCCTAGATGGCCCTGGAGGCCCCCCGGTTCTGGTGGCGGCCGGCGGGCTGGTGCGCCGCAATGCTCACCCCTGTTTCGGCGGTCTATGGCCGGGTGGCGCGCCGCCGGCTTGTGAATGCGCCACGCGAACCGGTCGACCCGCCGGTGCTGTGCGTCGGCAATTTCACGGTCGGCGGTTCGGGAAAGACGCCGGTGGCGATTGCCTTGGCACGGCAGGCGATGGCGATGGGCCGAAAGCCCGGCTTCCTGTCACGAGGCCATGGCGGCAGTTCGTCCTCGCCTGGGATCGTCGACGTCGGACGAAATGATGCGCGTGCGGTGGGCGACGAACCGCTGCTGCTGGCCGCGCACGCGCCGGTCGCGGTATCGCCGGACCGGGCGGCGGCGGCGCGGCTGCTCGCCGCGCAAGGCTGCGATTTCCTCATCATGGACGACGGTTTCCAGAGCGCCCGCATCCTGATCGACCATGCGCTGCTGGTCGTCGACGCGCGCTATGGCATAGGCAACGGGAAGGTCCTTCCCGCCGGGCCTTTGCGGGCGGAGGCCAGAGACCAGTTGCGCTATGCCGACGCGGTGCTGCGCATGGGAGAGGGCAGGGAGGCCGACCCCGTGCTGGACATGGCGTCCGACGCCGGCAAGCCGGTGTTCGCCGCCACCTTGCGGCCGCGCGGGCCGGCGCGTTTCGCGGGGCGGCAGTCGCTCGCCTTCGCCGGCATCGGCCATCCGGACAAGTTTTTCGAGACGTTGCGCCAGGCCGGCGCGGAGGTCGTGGTTGCGAGACCGTTCCCGGACCATCATTTCTATGCGGAGGCTGAGCTGCGGGATTTGGCTGCGACGGCCCGCGCGCAAAGCCTCACACTGGTGACGACCGCCAAGGACGCGGCGCGATTGAGCGGCGGCAAGGTGCCGGCCGACATCCTTGGCATGATCGAGGTTCTGGAGATCGATGCCGTGTTCGAGGGCGATCGAACGGCGGAGCGGATCGTCAGGGATACGCTGGCGGCCTGGAAGGAGCGCGGCCCTATCTGACGCCCCGCCGGCGCAGCGACGGGTCGGCCTCGACCTCGCGCCTGAGAGACGCGGTGGCGTCGATATAAGGCTCCTGCCGCGCGACGCTCCAGTACTTGAGTTCGTCCAGCGCGATGCGCTCGCCGGTGACGGCACAGCGCACGAAAGATCCAGGGCTGGTGACCTGGAAATCTCCATCGAGGTAGCGGATCCCGGCTTCCCTTGCGCCCGGACCCTCGAAGCGGTTCATCATCTTTTGCTCTGACCGGAGGGCTTGACCCGCATCCGCCACAAAACGGGCCGGAAATCAAGCGCGGCACGCCGCCGACTTTGGACCGGAGCGGTGTTCACCGCCGCCCGAACAGCTTTTCGATGTCGGTGAGTTTGAGTTCGATATAGGTCGGACGCCCATGGTTGCAGGTGCCGGACCCTGGCGTGGATTCCATCTGGCGCAGCAGGGCGTTCATTTCGTCCGGCAGCAGCCGGCGGCCGGAGCGAACCGAGCCGTGGCAGGCCATGGTGGCGGCTATGGCGTCGAGCCGCTGTTTCAGCGTCTCGACCGTGTCGTTGTCGGCGATCTCGTCGGCGAGGTCGCGCACGAGCTGCTCGACATTGGCTTCCCCGAGCATGGCCGGCGTCTCGCGCACCGCCACCGCACCCGGGCCGAAGCGCTCGATGCCAAGGCCGAAGCGGTGCAACGTGTCGGCATGCAGCGCCAGCCGCTCGGCATCGTCCTCCGGCAGGTCGACGATCGCCGGCAGCAGCAGTAACTGCGCCGGCATCGGGCGGCTGGCGAGCGCATTTTTCAGCGCCTCGTAGACAAGGCGCTCATGCGCGGCGTGCTGGTCGACGATCACCAGCGAATCGCCGGTTTGGGCGACGATATAGTTCTCATGCACCTGCGCCCGCGCCGCGCCGAGCCTGAGACCAACGGTTTCGGTGGCGACTGGTGCGGCACTTGCCCGTGCGTCGGCGCTTTCGAGAGGGCCGGTGTCGAACGCGGCCTGCGCCGTTTCGCCGAAACCCTTGTCCAGTGGTCGATGGAAGGAATGCGGGGCGTCGAAGCTGCCTGCGGCGGTTCGGAAATTGGGGTTGTAGCTGCGGTGCCCGGCGGTCGGGCCGGGATGGCCGTAGCTGGTTGGTCCGGAACGGAACGCGCCCATCATCGCAGAGGCGCCGGTCGAGGCCGGGCGGATGCCAGCGCCGGCCAACGCCTCGCGGATCGCCCCGACGATCAGCCCGCGCACCAGGCCGGGATCGCGGAAACGGACGTCGGCCTTGGCCGGATGGACGTTGACATCGACCAGCGCCGGATCGAGCGTCACGAACAGCGCCGCCACCGCGTGCCGGTCGCGCGCCAGCGTGTCGGCGAAGGCGCCGCGGATGGCGCTGGCGATCAGCCGGTCGCGCACCGGCCTTCCGTTGACATAGACATATTGCTGCAGCGCATTGGCGCGCGAGAAGGACGGAATGGAGACGTGGCCTTCGAGCCGCACGCCTTCGCGGATCGCGTCGATGGCGATGGAGTTCTCAGGGAATTCCGCGCCCATGACCTGGGCGATGCGGCGCAACCGGTCGTCGGTAGCGGTAAAGTCGAGCGTTAAGCGGTCCGGGCCGGACAGTGTGAAGCGGACCGCCGGGAAGGCGATGGCGATGCGCCTAACGACATCGGCGACGGCCGAGGCCTCGGCGCGTTCGCCCTTCATGAATTTCAGCCGCGCCGGCGTGGCGAAGAACAGGTCGCGCACTTCCACCGCCGTGCCGCGATTGGCCCCGGCAGGGCGGACGGCGGAGACATGGCCGCCCTCGACCGAAATCTCGGCGGCCTCGCCCCTGTCGGTTCGTGAGCGGATCGTCAGTCGCGACACCGCGCCGATCGATGGCAGCGCCTCGCCGCGGAAACCCAACGTGCGGATGTCGTCTATGCCGTTGGCGAGCTTCGACGTGCAGTGGCGCGAGACTGCAAGTTCAAGCTCGTCCACTGCGATGCCGGCGCCGTCGTCGCTAACCCTGATCAGAGACAGGCCGCCGCCGGCGGTCGCAATCTCGACGCGCGTCGCCCCGGCATCGACGGCGTTCTCGACCAGTTCCTTGACGACGCTCGCCGGCCGTTCGATCACCTCGCCGGCGGCGATCTGATTGATCATTGTTTCGGACAAATGGCGGATCGGCATACGGACATTGTACCCGGATTCGGGACTGGGCGAACAGGGTTTCGCTCGGTCGATCGCCGGCACGACGTTGAGGCTGCCGAAATTGGCGCAGCCGCGTGTTTGCCGTCATGGGTGCCGGGCATGTCCGAAAAACGCCGCGATGCAAGGCGTTGATGGCGCCGATCTTATCAGCCTCATGGAAGGTTGCGTATGTTCAGGATGGCTTTTGTCGGCCTCGGCCTCTCGCTGCTGACCGCCCCGGCGTTGGCCGGGCCGGCGGCGGATGCGGTAAGATATTTCTACTCGCCGGTAACATCGGAAAGCGACCCGCAGAACCGCGAGCGCTTCACCGATCCGGCCAAGAAAATCTTCGAGCAGAACGATGCCGCGGTCGAGGGCGGCGAGGAGATAGGCTGCATCGATTTCGCGCTCGCCGTCGATGCGCAGGATCTCGACGATGGCGAAGTGTCGCGGACCTTGCGGCTCGACGAGAAAGTTTCCGGCGGCGATGCCACCGTGACCGCGTATTTCAACCTCTTTCCGGGCGAGCCGGAGAGCAAGCGTGAGATCGTCTGGACGCTGAAGAAGGTGGGCGGAGACTGGAAGGTCGCCGATATCGAATCGCCGCAGAACCAGTGGAAGCTCAGCGAGTTCGACTGCGCCCCGCGATAATTCGAGACTTCGCATGATCGGCCGGGCGCCCGTCATCCTCCTTGCCGCCGCGCTGCTTGTCGCGGGTCCGGCGCTGGCCGAAACGCCGACAGAGGCCGTCATGGCTTTTTATGACCAGATCGGCCTGGAGCTCGATCCCGCCGCGCGGGAGCGTTTCGTCGATCCTGCCAGGAGCGTGCTCGACGGCAGCGACCGGCTCAGGAAGGCGGGCGAGGGCGACTGCCTCGATCCGCACATGCCACAGGACAATGTCGGGACGGACATCGATGAAATCCGCAAGACGCTGAAGTCGCTGGAGACGGTTAAGGACGACGAGGCGAAGGTGACGATCGCCTTCGTCGCGGCCGGCGCACCGCACAGGCTGCAATGGCAGCTCAGAAAGGTGGCCAACAGTTGGAAAGTGTCGGATATTCTGTCCGCCACCGGTGAATGGGCGCTGAGCCAGTATCATTGCGAATGAGGCCAGGAGCGGCCAGCCCGAGGATGGTCACGAAATCGCGAACGGAGCGAGGCGACCTTCGTCGGGAACCGATCCCGCGATAAGAGGTTGGGACGGCAAGCATACCAACGGAACGAGGAGACATTTCATGATCGTATCGCGCCGCACCACCCTTGCGCTCGCCGCCGGCGCGGCGCTCGCTGCCACCGCGCGCCCTTCGATCCTGCGCGCTGCGGGGCCCTTCACGCAGCCGCCGCTGCCCTATGGGCAGGACGCGCTGGCGCCGCAGATATCGGCGCGCACCGTCGGGCTGCACTATGGCAAACATCACAAGGGCTATTTCGACAAGCTGAACCAGTTGGCGCCCGGCACGCCTTATGCCGATATGGAATTGGAGCAGGTGGTGGTCGCCGCGAAGAAGGACGGCAACGACAAGGTATTCAACCAGGCGGCTCAGGCCTGGAACCATGTCTTTTACTGGGAGCAGTTCAAGGACGGCCCGGCGAAGCCCGCCGGCGCATTCGCCGAAGCGGTGGAGCGCGACTTCGGCGGAGACAAGGGCCTTTTCGAGGCGTTTGGCAAAGAGGCCGACAATGTGTTCGGCACCGGCTGGGTTTGGCTGGTGGCCGACGGCGGCAAGCTGGCGGTGAAACCTTATCAGGATGCCGGCAACCCCCTGCCGGACGGCTTGACGCCGCTGGTCGGCATCGACGTGTGGGAACATGCCTATTATCTCGACTACGAGAACCGCAAGGCCGAGCACATTGCCGCCGTCCTGTCGGAGCGGGTAAACTGGCAGGCGGCCGGGGAGAAGATGGCTGGATAGGGTCCTCGACCGCGCAAAACCGGCTTCCGATCAGCCACGGCCGCGATACGGCAAGACGCCGGTGTCGGGCAGCCAGACACCATCGGGCGGCGCGCCGGTCTGCCAGAAGATGTCGATTGGAATGCCGCCACGTGGATACCAGTAGCCCGCGATGCGAAGCCAGAGAGGTTTTGCCACCTCGACGAGGCGCCGTCCGATCATCACGGTGCATTCCTCATGGAAGGCGCCGTGGTTGCGGAACGAGGTCATGAAAAGCTTCAGCGACTTCGACTCGACCAGAAGGGCATCCGGCGCATAGTCGATGACGATGTGAGCGAAGTCGGGCTGGCCTGTGACGGGACAGAGCGATGTGAATTCGGGACAGGTGAAGCGCACGACCGCGGGCGGTCCATCGCCGCGCTGAAACGGCACGATCTCCAGGCTCGCTTCTTGCGGGGAGGCGGGGATAGACGCCTTGGCGCCGAGTAGGGTCAATCTATCGGTTTCGGTCATGGTAGGCTCCGTTTGGGCGGCATATAGCGGTTCGCCCAATGGACCGAAAGCCGATGCTCAGCGATCCGCTCCTCCATGCATGGAAGGACCTGACGTCGAATGCGATGTCGACTGGTCATAATCCGCGCAGATGGCTCTGCCGGCAGAGTGCTAGACATGCACGTCTCCGTCGTCCCGCACGGGCTCGGGCTGCAGGAAGGCCGTATGGACCAGCCAGGCGTAAAAGACCGCCACCGCCGCCACTACCAGCCAGCCGGGCAGGAAACCCAGGGCGGCGTTGTCGACCATCTCGCGCAGCGAGGCGACCACATTGCGGCTGGTTTCGACCTCCTGCAGGCGGGGTGTCGACAGTTTGAGCACCCAGGCGAGCAGGATCATCAGGAATATCCAGAAATAGTTGCGGCGCAGGCGGCGCGACATGGCGCTCTTCAGGCTTACCCTGAATTTCGGACTGCGCAGGCTGGAACCAAGCGTCTTTGCCCAATCGGGATCGGCCGGCTTCTCCGATAGGAACAGCGGGGAGAAATAGTCGCGTTCGACCAGTCGTACCCGGGCACGATAGACGTCGAAGAAGCGATAGCGGCGCGCCTCGATGATCAGGAAAAGCATCACCAGCAGCATGGTGAACAAGAGCACGCCATGATGCGACGAGGGCGAGGACAGCGACACCGACAACATCGCGCCGCCACCGGTGATCGCCCAATTGGTCGTACGGTCGATGCGATCGCGCCAGCCGGCCATGCGTGCGATCTCGGCGCGGTGATAGTGGGCGAGCGCGGTGATGTATTCCGAGGTGGTCGCGGGCATCGGTGGCGTTGAGAATGCCGAGGCGCTTGGCTCGGGTAGTGGCGGCTCGTTTACCCCATGGTTTCCTCCTCGGGTCGCCTTGGATTATGCGCTTCGTCCTCCGTGCGGCCAAACACAATCGATACGCAATGGACCGAGCCGGACGGTGTCAATACGGGCGTGCCGTCTTTTCGCCCTTGACGCCGGTCTTCAGAAAGGCTTCGACCGGCCGCACATTCCGCAGTAAAATCGGCGTCTAGAACGGAGCTGGAGCAACATGAACATCGAGACCAAGGCTTCCGCCGCATCCTTCGTCTGGAACGACCCTTTTCTTCTGGAGGATCAGCTTTCGGAGGACGAGCGCATGCTGCGTGACGCGGCGGCCGCCTTTGCCGCCGACAAGCTCGCGCCGCTTGTCGAGGCCGCTTATCTGGAGGAGAAGACCGATCCGACGATCTTCCGCGAGATGGGCGAGGCGGGCCTGCTCGGCATCACCATCCCGGAGGAATATGGCGGGCTCGGCGCCGGCTATGTCTCCTACGGCCTGGTCGCGCGGGAGGTGGAGCGCGTCGATTCCGGCTACCGCTCGATGATGTCGGTGCAGTCGTCTCTGGTCATGTATCCGATCCACGTCTACGGCACCGAGGAGCAGCGCAGGAAATACCTGCCGAAGCTGGCATCGGGCGAATGGATCGGCTGCTTCGGCCTGACCGAACCGGATGCCGGTTCCGACCCTGGGGGCATGAAGACCCGCGCCGAGAAGATCAATGGCGGCTACCGGATTTCCGGCGGAAAAATGTGGATTTCAAATTCGCCGATCGCCGACGTCTTTGTCGTCTGGGCGAAGTCGGCCGCGCATGGCAACCAGATCAAGGGGTTTGTGCTCGAAAAGGGCATGAAAGGTCTCTCCGCGCCGAAGATCGACGGAAAGCTCAGCCTGCGCGCCTCGATCACCGGCGAGGTGGTGATGGACAATGTCGAGGTCGGCGAGGATGCGCTGCTGCCCAACGTATCGGGGCTGAAAGGCCCGTTCGGCTGCCTGAACCGGGCGCGCTACGGCATTTCCTGGGGGGCGATGGGTGCGGCCGAAGATTGCTGGTTCCGGGCGCGCCAATATGGCCTCGACCGTAAGCAGTTCGGAAAGCCGCTGGCCGGCATGCAGCTTTACCAGAAGAAACTGGCCGACATGCAGACCGAGATCGCTCTGGGACTCCAGGGCAGCTTGCGTGTCGGAAGGTTGATGGACGAGGGCAAGATGGCGCCCGAGATGATCTCGATCGTCAAGCGCAACAATTGCGGCAAGGCCCTCGACATCGCCCGCCAGGCCCGCGACATGCATGGCGGCAACGGCATCCAGATCGGCTACCACGTCATGCGCCACGCGCAGAACCTGGAGACCGTCAACACCTACGAGGGCGCGCACGACGTGCACGCGCTGATCCTGGGCCGGGCACAGACCGGGCTGCAGGCGTTTTTCTGACCGGGACCTTTACGCGAGGTTCCGCGCAAGGGTTTCGGCAAGGACATTGGCCCGCCATCTGCATGGCGGGCCAATTCATTTCGACTTTGACCCGGCGCTTGACGGCCTGGTCCGCTCACGCATGTGCGTGCGGACCATGCCGGACGTCCCAGACCGCCCACGCCGACGCAGCGGCGATGAGGACGCCCATGATCACATGGGTCCACATCGCGTGTGCATTTGCGGCGAAACCGAGCAGCCACGGCGAGACGACCAGCCAAAGGCCGAGCACGAAGTTCACCCATTCCTCCCACTCGGCAAAGGCCGAAATCGTGGCAAGCGCAAAGCCGGCAAGCACGACGCCCACGATCCAGGCGTTCCATGCCGGCCTGACCTCGGTCGCGAAGCCGACGAGCCAGGGGGAGACGAACAGGCAAACCGCGAGGACAAGATTGATCCAGTCTTGTCCTTTCCTGCCTTCCATCAGCGAATAAGCCATGACAACCTCCACGGATGAAGCTTGATCAAAGCGTTCACTTCGCGTGCACAGCACGCTTGGTAACGAGGTAATTTCGGTGAACGATCGTTCAAGGGCTGCGCTGCGGGCGCACGGAACAAATCGTCGTGAACCCTCCGGTTCGCGGGCTGAAGACGCTCCGACCGTGTCCATGAGCCCGCCGCGCCAAGCTTCGCGAATATGCGGAAGATATCACGGCTTGTTCCTGTCGATTTTGCGATAGACTCTCGACACCAGACGCGGCAACAACGTCTCTTCATTCAGATCGAAGCAAATCCGATGACGCAAGCTTTTCACGCTCACCTTTCCGCCGAACTCGAGGGTTTGAAATCCGCTGGGCTCTACAAGTCCGAACGGGTGATCACCTCGACCCAGTCGGCTGAGATCGAGGTGGCCGGCGGCGACAAGGTCTTGAACTTCTGCGCCAACAACTATCTCGGCCTCGCCGACAATCACGACCTGCGCGAAGCGGCGAAGACGGCGCTCGACCGCTACGGCTACGGCATGGCCTCGGTCCGCTTCATCTGCGGCACGCAGGAGGAGCACAAGCAGCTCGAGGCGACGATTTCGCGCTTCCTGGGCATGGAGGACACGATCCTCTACGGCTCATGCTTCGACGCGAACGGCGGTCTGTTCGAGACGCTGCTCAGCGAAGAGGACGCCATCATTTCCGATGCGCTGAACCACGCCTCGATCATCGACGGCGTGCGGCTCTCCAAGGCAAAACGGTTCCGCTATGCCAACAACGACATGTCGGCGTTGGAGGAGGAACTGAAGAAGGCCGAAGGCAGCCGCTTCAAGCTGATCGCCACCGACGGCGTGTTTTCCATGGACGGCATCATCGCCAACCTGAAGGGCGTCTGCGACCTCGCCGAAAAATATGGCGCGATGGTCATGGTCGACGACAGCCATGCCGTCGGTTTCGTCGGCAAGCATGGCCGCGGCTCGGCCGAGCATTGCGGCGTCGAGGGCAGGGTGGACATCATCACCGGCACGCTCGGCAAGGCGCTGGGCGGCGCCTCGGGCGGCTACACGTCAGCCAAGCGCGAGGTGGTCGACTGGCTGCGGCAGCGCTCGCGGCCCTATCTGTTTTCCAACACGCTGATGCCGGCGATTGCCGGCGCGTCGCTGAAAGTGTTCGACATTGTCCAGAAGGGCGACGACCTGCGTGCAAAACTTGCCGGCAATGCAGCGCGTTTCCGCGAGAAGATGACCAAGGCCGGCTTTACGCTTGCCGGCGCCGACCATCCGATCATCCCGGTGATGCTGGGCGATGCCGCCTTGGCGCAGGAAATGGCGGCAAGGATGCTGAAGCGTGGCATCTACGTCATCGGCTTTTCTTTCCCGGTCGTGCCGAAGGGCCAGGCGCGGATCAGGACGCAGATGTCCGCGGCGCATTCGAGCGTAGATATCGATCGTGCGGTGGAAGCGTTTGTGGCGGTGGGGAAAGAGTTGGGGATAGTTGGATGACAGGCGCGGGATATCCCTCTTCCTTGCGGGGAGGGTGGCTTGCGCAGCGAGCCGGGTGGGGTACGTGCGGCCGTGCACTACGCTTTCTTAAAATTGAGGTTGAGCGGGTGGAGGTTACCCCACCCGGCCGGACAAAGTCCGGCCACCCTCCCCGCAAGGGGGAGGGAAAGGAGTGCAAATGTCCAACATGATGCGCGCCCTCGTTAAGGCAAAGGCTGAACCCGGCATTTGGATGGAGCAGGTGCCGGTCCCGGAGATCGGCCCGAACGATGTGCTGATC
The DNA here is from genome assembly GCF_040081985.1 of Mesorhizobium yinganensis. Classification (NCBI taxonomy): domain Bacteria; kingdom Pseudomonadati; phylum Pseudomonadota; class Alphaproteobacteria; order Hyphomicrobiales; family Phyllobacteriaceae; genus Mesorhizobium; species Mesorhizobium yinganensis. The sequence goes on from NZ_JBEBMH010000009.1 coordinate 156,046, forward strand.
AAGGTCCGCAAGACGGCTATCTGCGGCACCGACGTTCATATCTACAATTGGGACCAGTGGGCCCAGAAAACGGTGCCGGTGCCGATGGTGACCGGCCACGAATTCGTGGGCCAGGTCGCCGATTTCGGCGCGGCGGTGACGGAATACAAGGTCGGCCAACGCGTGTCGGGCGAAGGCCACATCGTCTGTGGCCATTGCCGCAACTGCCGCGCGGGCAGGGGACATCTCTGCCGCAACACGCTGGGCGTCGGCGTCAACCGGCCGGGCGCCTTCGGTGAGTATCTGGCGATCCCGCAGCACAATGTCGTGCCGATCCCCGACGATATTCCGGACGAGGTGGCGGCTATCTTCGATCCGCTCGGCAACGCCGTGCACACGGCACTGTCCTTCGACTTGGTCGGCGAGGACGTGCTGGTCACCGGCGCCGGGCCGATCGGCATCATGGGCGCGTTAGTGGCGCAGTGCATCGGCGCGCGAAAAGTGGTGATCACCGACATCAATCCGACGCGGCTGGCGCTGGCGAAGAAGCTTGGGGTGCAGCATGTCGTCGACGCCTCGAAGGAGAAACTGCGGGACGTGATGGGCGGCATCGGCATGACCGAGGGTTTTGACGTCGGGCTGGAAATGTCCGGTGCGGCGCCCGCCTTCCGCGATATGATCGACACCATGAACAATGGCGGCAAGATCGCCATCCTCGGCATCGCGCCGACGGGCTTCGAGATCGACTGGAACAAGGTGATCTTCAAGATGCTGCATCTGAAGGGCATCTACGGCCGCGAGATGTTCGAGACCTGGTACAAGATGATCGCTCTGGTGCAAGGGCCGCTCGACGTCACCGGCCTGATCACCCACCGCATCGGCGTCGAGGATTACGTTTCCGGCTTCGAGGCGATGAAATCGGGCAATTCCGGGAAAGTTGTGATGGACTGGTGAGGTGCCTCCTCCGGGCTCAGGCGCTCAACACTTGTACGCCCGCTGATTTCGCGGCCGAAGCCAGTCGGCGATCAAGCGTCGCAAGAGTAGACGGCGTTCGCACGGCGATTTCAAGATAGGCTCCGTCATAGACCGTCAAGCTGAAGGTCCGTGCAAGACTGAATAGTACATGCTCCACGACGCTCACGTCGATCATGCATGGGATATCACCGATCCGCATGAGGCCCTGCTCAATCTGAGCCGGAGCAATCCGCCCGCGCCGCTCATTGACGAGAAGCACGTTGCGAAGCTCGTACCAGAACAGGGGTGGTACCAGCATTCCTTCCGCGGATACGATTTCCAAGGCGCTATTGGCAACTTCGGAAAATTCGTCAGGCATCAGCCAGCAGGCGGCCACTGAACTGTCGATGACGACAGGCATCAGGGTTTACGACCTTCGTCTCGCGCCGACAGGATGTCATCGACGGTCATCCCGGTGGACGGTAGCGTTTTGCGCCAGGCCTTCAGCCGGTCGACCGCGCGCTTGCGGCGCTCCTGCTCGTCCGCTTCCGGCGGTACCAGGCGCGCAATCGTCTTGCCGTGACGGGTTATGCTGACGATCTCCCCACGCTCGACGTCACTGAGAAGAGCCGAAAACTTTGCCTTCGCTTCAGCGGCTTGCACGACTTTCATAGGACAACCCGTTTTGACCGGTCATTTTAACCGGTCAAATCTACATTTTTCCGGCGCACGCCGCAAGAAATTGCGAAGGGGTCCGGAACGCGATGAATTTTTCATCTTCTGCCCAAAATTCGAACTTTGTTCGTTGCCTGTTGCATGGGCAAATTGCTATCGAGCCGGGCTTCCATCGCCGGGTTTCCACATGCGCCGTCATATCGCGCCTTTTATCGTCCGCCACGAGCCGAACGGCAGGGCGGTTTCGCATCTGAAATCCGGTATCGGCGCCATTATCGGCATCGGCGGTGTCGGTGCGCTGTCGTCGCTGACCGGCCTGCCGTTGCTGATTGCGCCGCTGGGCGCGACGGTGGTCCTGCTGTTCGGCCAGCCGGCGAGCCCGCTGGCACAGCCGATCAATATTTTTGGCGGCTATCTTCTGGCGACGATCATCGGCGTTGCCGTGGCGCTGGCTTTTCCGGGTTTGCTCTGGGTTGCCGCGGTTGCGGTCGGCGTCGCCATTGCCGGGATGCTGGTCCTGCGCATCACTCACCCGCCGGCTGGGGCGATTCCGCTCGTCGCGCTGGCCTCTCCCGCAAGCAGTGCCTCGCTCTTTGTGACGATCCTGATCAGTTGCGTCAGCCTGGTCGCGCTGGCGCTGGTGCACCATCGCCTGCCGCCGCGCGTGCAATATCCTCGGCCGCTGCCGTAGGACTGAGCAAAATACAAGACTTTGACGGGTCACGCGACCGGCGGATAGATTTCCGGTGCGCTTACAGCCGAGAACAGGCGATGCGCCTTGACCCGTCACGACGATTGGTCTCAGGGTCGTCTTCGGCTCGGATCGAGGAGGAGACGGGATGAAACTTGCCAGCCTGAAGGACGGGTCTCGCGACGGGCAACTCGTGGTCGTGTCGCGCGATCTCACGCGCTATACCGACGCCTCCTTCCTCGTGCCGACGCTGCAGGCCGCGCTCGACGACTGGCTCAGGCTGGCGCCGCATCTTTCAGCAATGGCGGAATCGATCGAGGCAGGCGCGGTGCCGACCTCGCGTTTCCACGAGCATGACGCTCATTCGCCGCTGCCGCGTGCCTATCAGTGGGCCGACGGCTCGGCCTATGTGAACCATGTCGAATTGGTGCGAAAAGCGCGCGGCGCAAATATGCCGGAAAGCTTCTGGAGCGATCCGCTGATGTATCAGGGCGGCTCGGATTCTTTCTTGGGTCCCCGCGACGCCATTGCAATGGCGGACGAAGGCTGGGGCATCGATTTCGAGGGCGAGATTGCGGTGGTCGTCGACGATGTGCCGATGGGTGCGTCGCTTGAGCAGGCTTCGGCGGCGATCCGGCTGGTCATGCTGGTCAACGATGTCAGCCTGCGCGGGCTGATCCCGGCCGAACTGGAAAAGGGATTCGGCTTCTTCCAATCCAAACCGTCTTCCGCCTTCTCGCCCGTCGCGGTCACGCCGGACGAGTTGGGCGATGCCTGGGACGGCGGCCGGCTGCACCTGCCGCTGCTGGTCGAGCTCAACGGAAAGCCGTTCGGCCGCGCGAATGCCGGCGTCGACATGACCTTCGATTTTCCTCGCCTCATCGCCCATGCGGCGAAGACGCGGCCGCTGGCCGCCGGCGCGATCATCGGCTCGGGCACGGTCTCCAACAAGCTTGATGGCGGGCCGGGCAGGCCGGTTTCCGAAGGCGGTGCCGGCTATTCCTGCATCGCCGAGCAGCGCATGGTCGAGACCATCGAGACCGGCGCGGCGAGAACGCCGTTCCTGCGTTTTGGCGACACGGTTCGCATCGAGATGAAGGACAAGACGGGCCATTCGATCTTCGGCGCGATCGAACAGACGGTACGGCCTACAGGCGGATAGGTGATGAACCCGTTGTTCCCGATCCTGACTGGACTCTGGGGCCTCGTCATGGTCGCTGTGTTCATCCAGGCAATCCGGTTGTCCTACCGGATCGAGGCGCGGTCGCCGGATTTGACCAACACATCCGGGTTTCCGCGCAACGCCATGATCTTCCACACCGTTACCAATTCGGGCGTGGCGCGCGATGCCGAGACTCAAGGTATGCGCCGGCGCATGAATCTGCTGCTGTTGGTCAACCTGCTCGGATTCGTGCTGCTTTGGGCGGGTATCTCGATGTTCGGATATTCGGAGGCGTGAGCGTGCGCGGCCTTACCTATTTCCGCCGCATGGCCGAGAACAATCTCTGGTCCAACGACCGGCTCTATCGAGCCCTGCAGGCGCTTCGGCCAGGCGAGTTGGAAGCGCCGCGCACCAGCTTCTTCCCATCGCTCAAGGAGACACTGAACCACATTCTTTCGGTCGACCTCTATTATCTCGACATGGTCGAGCAGGGCGGCGCCGGACTCAAGATCTTTGACACATATATCGACAGCGGCGATGCCAAGGAGTTGGCAGAGCGCCAGGCGGTTTTCGACCGGCGATTGCTCGACTTTTGCAATAACCTGTCTCCGTCCGACCTCGACCGCCGTGTGCCGACGGATCGCGGCGAACAAGGCATGATCCCGGAGCGGATCGGCGACCTGCTGGCGCATCTGTTCATCCACGAGATCCATCATCGCGGCCAGGTTCATGCGATGCTTTCGGGTACGTCGGTCCAGCCGCCGCAACTGGACGAGTATTTTCTCGATTACGACCTGAAGCTCAGGAGGCAAGAAGTGGCCCGCCTGCGACTTGGAGATCGGGGCGGGGCGAACTAAGCGCGAACTCGCGTTCCGTTATGCGAGCCGAATGGATCGCCCGGCGCAAACCTCATCAACGGCGGAGACAAAAAGGGCCGGCGTTTCCGCCGGCCCCGGCCACGGAATTTTGTGGCGTCAGGCGGCCTTGTCGACTTGCAGCACGCCGCGCCGAATCTGATCCTCTTCGATTGACTCGAAAAGGGCGCGGAAATTGCCCTCGCCAAATCCTTCGTCACCCTTGCGCTGGATGAACTCGAAGAAGATCGGGCCGATGACCGTTTTCGAGAAAATCTGCAGCAGGATTTTTGTCATGCCGCCGTCGACCACGCCTTCGCCGTCGATCAGGATGCCGTGGCGCTTCATGCGTTCCATCGGTTCGTCATGGCCGTTCACGCGCTCATACGAGCGTTCGTAATAGGTTTCCGGCGGGCCTGGCATGAATTTCAGGCCGTTTGCCGAGAGGCGGTCGGTGGCGTCATAGATGCCGTCCGTGCCCACGGCGATATGCTGGATTCCTTCGCCCTTGTATTTGCGAAGGAACTCCTCGATCTGGCTCCTGTCGTCGGTGGATTCGTTGAGTGGGATACGGATTTTCCCACATGGCGAGGTGATGGCGCGGCTGACCAGCCCGGTCATCTTGCCGGCTATGTCGAAGAAGTGGATCTGCTTGAAGCCGAACAATTCGCGGTAGAACGCCCACCATTTGTCCATGTTGCCGCGATAAACATTGTGGGTGAGGTGGTCGAGGTAATAGAAACCGACACCTTGCGGCTTGGGATCGTGCTCGCCCAGCCACTCGAATTCCTCGTCATAGGCCGAACCCTTCGCGCCGTAGCGGTCGACGAAATAGAGCAGCGATCCGCCAATCCCGACGATCGCCGGCACATCCAGCGCTTTGTCCTTGCCATGATAGGGCGTGGCGCCCTTGGCGACGGCGTGGTCGAAGGCGTGCTTGGCGTCGACCACCCGCCAAGCCATCGAGGGCGCACACGGGCCATGCTCTTCCACGAAATTCGTCGCGTGGGAACCGCGTTCGGCATTCAGCACGTAGTTGATGTCGCCCTGCCGCCAGAGCGTGATGTTCTTGGTGCGGTGCCGGGCGACCGGAACATAGCCCATGCGCTCGAACAGGGTCGCCAGCTTCTCCGGTTGGGGATGCGCGAACTCGACGAATTCGAAACCGTCTGTGCCGGCCGGGTTGGCCTTGCTGATTTTGGCGGGTGGTGCGTCGTGCGGGAAGGGACCCATGCTGGCCTCCTGTTGTCCTATATCCTCGACGGCGGATTATAGGCGTCGAAGCGCGCATTGTGCTTGCATTCGATGCCTTTCGGTGCTGCCATGATGCATGGATCGTGCATGAGATGACGCTAAGCCATGCAAGACGAACGCATCGACGGTTTCGACCGCAAGATACTGGCGCTTCTGCAGGGAGATGCGCGGCTGACCAACAACGACCTGTCGGAGCGCGTCAACCTCTCGCCCTCGCAATGTTCGCGGCGGCGCCAGCGGCTGGAGGAAGAGGGATTTGTTGCCGGCTATCGTGCGGTGCTCGACCGTGAGCGGCTTGGATTTTCGCTGGTAAGCGTCGTCTCGGTGACGCTGGCCACCCACAATCGCGACAATGCAAGGCGCTTCCGCGATTTGGTCGCGCGCCTGCCGGAGGTGCAGGAGGCGCACGCTCTGACCGGCGAAATGGATTATTACCTGAAAGTGGTGACGCCGGATCTGAAAGCGCTGTCGCGTTTCGTCAACGAGGAGCTTCTGCCGCACGATTCCGTGCAGCATGTGAAGACCGCGATTGTCCTGGAAACCCTGAAGGAAACCGGCGCGCTCCCTTTGTGAAAGCGTTCCGGGACGGGCCATGTGACCTCAAGATCGCTTGCCGACTTATTCCTCGTCGTCGAGCAGTATCCGCTCCGCTGCTCCATCGAGGTCATCATATTGTCCGCTGCGCAGGCTCCACAGGAAGGCGCCCAAAGCCGCTCCGCCCAGCACCAGGGCGAGAGGGACGAGGAAGACGAGGCTGCTCATTCCGCCGGCACCGGATATCGCGGAGCGAGGGCAACAGCCTCTTTCGACGGCTTGCCCGGCCTCAGCCGCAGGGCGTTGGCGACGACGATGATGGAGGACACCGACATGGCAAGGGCGGCGATCAGCGGCGTGACGTAGCCGCCTATGGCGATGGGAAGCGCGATGGCGTTGTAGAGGATAGCCAGCGCGAAATTCTGCCGCACCAGCCGGCCTGCCTCCAGCGCGACGACGTGGGCGGATGGAACTGCGTTGAGGCTCTCATGCAAGAAGACGAAATCCGCCGCGTTTCGCCCGATATCGGCCGCCGTGGCAGGCGCCATCGACACATGGGCGGCGGCAAGCGCCGGCGCATCGTTCAGCCCGTCGCCGACCATCAGCGCCTTACGGCCTTGTGCCGAAAGGCCGGCGAGACGCTCGACCTTGCCGGCCGGCAGAAGCCCTGCGGCGAAGTCGGCAATGCCGAGCCGCCGGGCCATCTGCGACACCGCGCCAACGCCGTCGCCGGACAGGATCGTCATTTCCAGGCCGGCGCGCCGCAAAGTCTCGACCGCCGCCCGCGCATCGCGACGCGGCGCGTCTTCGAAGCTGAAGCGGGCGACAAGCCGCCCATCTCGGGAAAGCACCGTGCCGGCCGCCTGGGTGCCGCCGTCAGCCACGGCCCACGCGGCGCGGCCGAGGCGATAGGTTGCTCCGGCTGCTTTCGCCTCGATGCCAAGGCCTGGTTGCTCGATGACATCGGAGAGCGGCGCTGCCGGCGCGCCGCCGCCTGCCGCCGCCAGCGCGCGCGACAGGGGATGGCTGGAATGGACGGCAAGGGCGGCCGCGATGGCAAGCGCATCCGGCTCCAGGCTTTCCGTGCCCACCAGCCGCGGCTGGCCCGATGTCAGCGTTCCCGTCTTGTCGAAGACGACCATGCCGATCTCGGCCAGCCGCTCGATGCCGGAGCCATCCTTGACCATGATGCCGCTTTCGAACAGCCGGCGCGCCGCGACAACCTGCACGATCGGCACCGCCAGTCCCAGCGCGCACGGACAGGTGATGATCAGAACCGCAATGGCGATCGTGATGGCACGATGCCAGTCGCCGGTCGCAGCCATCCAGCCAAGGAAGGTCAGGAAGGCGGTGGCGTGGACGACGGGTGAATAAAGCTGGGCCGCTCGGTCGGCCAGCCGCCGGTATTGCGCGCGCCCGCCTTCTGCCGCCTCCATGAGGCGGATCATTTCGGCGAGGAACGAGCCGTCGGCGCGCGCCGTTGCCGCGATCACCAACGGGCCGGTCAGGTTCAGCGTACCGGCTGTCACCGCCGAGCCGATGCCGGCGCGTCGCGGTGCGCTTTCGCCGGTCGCGATGGCGCAGTCGAGATCGGACGCTCCCTCCTCGACGACGCCGTCGACCGGAACGCGGTCGCCGGCCGCCAGGGCGATCCGCATGCCAGGTTCTATCTCGTCCACCGGCAGGAAGTCCCGGCCGCCATCGGCCCGCAGCACGACGGCTCCGCGCGGCGCCAGCCGCACAAGGGCGCGGACAGCGGTGCGCGCCTTTTCGCGCATGAGATGATCGAGCGCGCGGCCGATGAGCAGGAAGAAGATGAGCGACGTCGCCGCGTCGAAATAGGCATGCCGGCCATTGTGGATCGTGTCGTAGAGGCTGAGCCCGAAGGCGAGCACGACGCCGATCGAGATCGGCACGTCCATGTTGGTGCGTCGGCGACGGAGCACGCCCCAGGCCGAAAGAAAGAAGATACGGCCGGAATAGAGCAGGCAGACCAGCGCGAGCGCCGCCGAGATCCAGTGGAAGGCCTGCCGTGTCTCGGCCTCGGCCCCCGACCAGACGGAAACGGACAAAAGCATGATGTTCATCGCCGCGAAGCCGGCGACCGCCAGAGCGCGCACGAGCCGGGAGAGTTCAGGGTCCGCCGTGTCCTCGTCGGCCTCGAACAGATGTGCCGGATAGCCTATGCCGGCGAGGGTCTCGGCGATCGGCGGCGCTGCGTCGCCGCGCCATTTGACCGCGACACGCTTGGTCGAGAGGTTGACGCGCGCATGCTCGACGAACGGCAGGCGCGAGAGCGCGCTCTCCACGTTACGGATGCAGGCCGCGCAATGCACGCCGGGAACGGACAGGTCCGACTGGCGCAGTCCGCCGCCCAGATCGCGGCTGGCGAGAAAGGTCTCCTCCCGCGACGGCGGCCTGCCGATCTCGGCAGCAGCCTCCGCGCCGGGTGCGCAGCAGGTCACCTGATGGCCCTGTAGCTATGCCATGTCGCATGGCCGAGCAGGGGAAACACGACGATCAGGCCGAGAAGCCCCGTCGCCACGCTGACGATGAAGAGCGCCAGCACGATCGCGCCCCAGGCGAGCATCACCGGCAGGTTGTTCCATACGAGCGAGATGCTCGTGCCCATGGCGGTGAACGCATCGGTTTTCTCGTCCAGAAGCATCGGCACCGCGAAGGTGCTGATGGCGAAGGAGAAGGCCGCGAACAATCCTCCGACCGCCGTGCCGACGACGAGCATGCCCCAGCCCTCGGGCGTCGTCAGCAGCATGGAGAAAACGCGGTCGAGCCCCGGAAATGGCCTGAGCCCAAAGAACAGCGCGTAGATGATGACGGCGGCGCGCATCCAGACCAGCATCAGCAGGCACAGGATCGCGCCGGTGAACCACACTTGCGCGCCGGAAGCCGCCTGCACGAACACCATCCGGCCGAGGCTGACGGGCTGGCCGGCCTCGATATCCCTGCTCTTTTGATAAAGGCCAATGGCGATGAGCGGCCCGACGACCATGAAGCCGGCCAGCGCCGGGAACAGGATATAGTCCAGTCCCAGGGCGAACAGACCCCAGATGATGGCGAGCGAAACCGCGAAGACCGCGATTCCGTAGGCGAGGCTTGGCGCCGGACGGTTCCACAAATCGCGCCAGCCTTCTCCCAGCCAGCCGAGCGCCGCACCAGCCGGCAGGTTGCGGCGGCGTTGCGCGGCAAGAGGGACCGGAGCAGTTTCAGCAGCCTGATTGAGCGTACCCATCAACGTTCTCCCTCAGCACGACGATCTGGCGGCGCGGTATGTCCCGTTTTGCCCGGCATCCTGCAGGTGTGGCACGCAGTCGGGCTGCGAGACGAGCGCCACATAGACCAGATGGGCGTTGGCGGCGGCAAGCAGGAGGCCGGCCGCCAAGGCGATCACCAACGAAGCACCCTTCCAGCCCAGCAGTGCGGGGCGCACAGCCGCCGTCACATTCTTGTGCCCGGCCATCATGGCGCAACACCTCCCAGGGAAGAGACGTAGAGGGTTAGGATCTTGAGGTCGGCGGGCGTCAGCCTGACGCCCCAGTTCGGCATGTGGCCCTGGCGGCCGCCATAGACCGTCGAATAGATGGTCTGGAGGTCTCCGCCATATATCCAATGACTGTCGGTGAGGTCCGGGGCCCCGAACTCGCGATTGCCCTTGGCGTTATCGCCATGGCAGGAGGCGCAGTTCGCGGCGAAGGCCTCCCGGCCGCTTGCAAGCGCGGCTTCGTCCACGCCGGACGAGGCTTCGCCCGAAAGCGATCGGACATAGGCGACCACATTGCCGATCTGGTCCGCCGAGAGGATGCCGTCACGCCCGAAGGCCGGCATCTGGGAAACGCGCGTGTCGTCATTGGTGGAATTGATGCCGAGACGGATGGTCTCCTCGATCGTCTCCGGCTCGCCGCCCCACAGCCAGCTCTTCGCCGCGAGATTGGGGAAACCGGGTCCACCGGTGGCGTTTAGGCCGTGGCAGGCCGCGCAATTGTCCGCGAACAGGGTCCGGCCCGTCTCGCGCACATGGTGCATCAAAGCCTCGTCGCCGAGCGCCTCGGAATAGCTCGCCGCCATCACCTTCTCCGCCCAGGCCGCGTTGCGTTCGGCCGCCGCCTCCTCGACCTGCCGGGTCACGACATTCCGCTGATCGATGCCGAGCAGGCCCTTTGTGTAGGTCCAGCCGAGCGGCCAGGCGGGCATCAGCAGCCAGTAGCCGATGGCGAACAGGATTCCGGCCGCCAGAAAAAACAGCACGACGCGCGGCACCGGCGTATTGAGCTCTTCGATGCCGTTCCACTCATGCCCGGTGGTGGTCCGGCCCGTTACGGGATCAAGCTTTTCCGTTCCCATCGCCTAGTCCCCCGGCCTGTCGTCCTTGTCGAGAATGCTCTTCTTGGCGCGGTCGAACCGTTTTTTGTTCGACGGCCAGAATGTGTAGATCAGCACGGCGGCGGCCAGCGCCAGCAGGTAGAACAGCCCCCAGCTCTTGGCGAAGCCTACGATCGATTCATGACCGAGTTCCATCGCCTCATTCTCCTGCCGCTGCCGTCTGTTTGAACGCGGCGTCGGTGAGCTTGCCGAGGATCTGGAGATAGGCGACGAGCGCGTCCATCTCGGTCACCCGGCCCGGATCGCCGTCGAAGGCACGGACGTTGGTCGCCGCGCCGTACCGCTCGGTAACGCCGCCGGAGGCGTCGCTGTCCGGTGTCGCCTGACCAAAGGCGTCGGATGTCGCGTTCTGTATCATCTCGTCCGTATAGGGCACGCCAACCGCGCGTTGGGCGGCGAGATGCTCGCCAAGGTCGTCGGTTCTCAGCGAATTACGTTCCAGCCAGCCGTAGCGCGGCATGATCGATTCCGGGACCACGTCGCGCGGATTGTTGAGGTGGGCGACATGCCAGGCATCGGAATATTTGCTGCCGAGCCGCGCCAGATCCGGGCCGGTGCGCTTCGATCCCCACAGCATCGGGTGGTCGTATTGCGACTCGACCGCCAGCGAGTAGGGACCGTAACGCTCGACCTCGTCGCGCAGCGTGCGGATCATTTGCGAATGGCAGGCGTAGCAGCCCTCGCGGATGTAGATGTTGCGCCCGGCGAGTTCGAGCGGCGTGTAGACGCGCATGTCGGGCGCCTGCTCGACCGTCTCGTGGATGGTGAAGAGCGGCGCGATCTCGACGAACCCGCCGATCGCCGACACGCCGACGATGGCCAGCACGAAGCCGATGGCGCTGCGTTCGAGCTTGCGATGGAATTCGGGCATGACCGCTTACTCCCCGGGCTGGACGGCTGCGCCGGCAGGCAGATCAGCCTCGGATTCGCGTGTGATCGTCCCCAGCCGCGACAGCCGGATTGTCATCCAGACATTGTACGAGCCGACGATTGCGCCGATCAGGAAGAACAGGCCGCCGATCGTGCGCGCGACATAGTAGGGGTGCATCGCGACGAGGCTGTCGATGAAGGAATAGGCGAGCGTTCCGCTGTCATTGTAGGTCCGCCACATCAGCCCCTGGATGATGCCGGAGTTCCACATTGCGAAGACGTAGATGATGGTGCCGCTGAGCGCGAGCCAGAAATGGACCTCGACCAGCTTGGGCGAGTACATCCTCTCCTGCTTCCACATCCACGGCACCAGCGCGTAGATCGAGCCGAAGGTGATCATCGCCACCCAGCCGAGCGCGCCGGCATGGACGTGGCCGACTGTCCAGTCGGTGTAGTGCGAGAGCGAATTGACCGCCCGGATCGCCATGAACGACCCCTCGAAGGTCGAGAGCCCGTAGAAGACGGCCGCCACCATCATGAAGCGCAGCGTCGCGTCGTCGCGCACCTTGTGCCAGGCGCCGTTGAGGGTGGCGAGCGCGTTGCCGGCCGAGGCCCAGGACGGAACCAGCAGCACCACCGAGAAGGTCATGCCGAGCGTCTGCACCCATTGCGGCAGCGCCGTATAGTGCAGGTGATGCGAGCCCGCCCACATATACATGAAGGTGATGCCCCAGAAGCTGATGATGGAAAGCCGGTAGGAGAAGATCGGCCGGCCGGCGCGCTTGGGCAGGTAGTAGTACATCATGCCGAGGAAGCCGGCCGTGAGGAAGAAGGCGACGGCGTTGTGGCCGTACCACCATTGCGTCATGGCGTCCTGCACGCCCGAGAACAGCGAATAGCTTTTGGCATGGCCGAATGACACGGGCACGGCCAGGTTGTTGACGATGTGCAGCACCGCCACGACCAGGATGAAAGCCATATAGTACCAGTTGGCGACGTAGATATGCGGTTCCTTGCGCCGCGCCAGCGTGCGGATGTAGATCAGGAAGTAGACGACCCAGACGATGACCAGCCAGATGTCGGCATACCATTCGGGCTCGGCATATTCCTTGGACTGTGTCAGCCCCATCAGGTAGCCGCTGGCGGCGAGCACGCAGAACAGATTGTAGCCGATCAGCACGAACCATGGGCTGAACTGGTCGGGCAGGCGGGCCCGCGAGGTCCGCTGCAGCACATGGAAGGAGGTGGCGATCAGGGCGTTGCCGCCGAAGCCGAAAATCACCCCGCTGGTATGCACCGGCCTGAGGCGGCCGAAACTCGCCCATGCCTGATCGACGAAGGTCAGTTCCGGCCAGGCGAGAAGCGCTGCGACCCAGACGCCGAAGAACATGCCGACGACCGCCCAGGCCATCGACAGCACGATGCCCGCTCTTGTCGGGTCATCATAATAACGGGAAAGCCGGCTCTGGTCGGGCTCGGGTTCATAGTACCCGGCCATCACCACAAAGGCTACGCCGAGGCTGAAGGCCAGCACGATGAAGCCATGGACCCCCAGCGGATCGCCGCTTCCCCCGACCGCCATAGACAGGCCGATTGCCCCGAGCAGAAAGAGCGTGACCAGGGAATATTGTCGTTCGCTAACGGTAAGCCCGGAAATTACTTTGGCCATGTGTCGACCTCATGCCGTCCGCGGATCGATATTCAGAAGAGATTCTGAGACTCTTCCACTGCGTATAATGTCTGGCAAAGCATATTTGTCTAGAACCGCGACGTAGGCGCTCAAGAACTCGCCGGACATGCCGTTCAGCCGGCGGACCGGTGGGATGGCGCAACAGCAGCCCTGCATGCATTCCACCAACGCGAAGTCCCTCCTTGGTCGAGCGCCCCAGCGCTCCAATGTTGATGCCCAGCCTGCGGACGGTTCAGTCGGCGCCACCTTAGGCAGGTGACCGCACGCGAATCCGGAGGCCTTCGACATCACTCACCATACAGTTCTGGTCTTGCCGTATTTTGACGTAGATCAACATGCCCGAGGCGTGATCGGTATGGGGCGCACTGCACGTCGGACAGGGTTTTGAGGTGCAAATTGTCCGGCCCGGCAGGACAGGGCGGCAACAGCGAGACCGGGCAGCAGCGGTCTCCACACCTCTTCCAACGACGCAGCGGGGATGACGGCCTCGCGGCAATCGTTATCCGGCCAAGGCGATCATCTTGAGTTGAAGGAAGCAACGCCCCGACTGCGCCCTGCGATCCTTGCCAGCCCACGGGGCTGCTGGTAGTCGAGTGGTGCCCATGTCGTCGATGTGCGTTTCGTTCTGCAAACGCCGTTCTTCACATTGCAAAGGATTTCCGTCATGTCTGACAGACCTCATGAACGCCTGGATCGCCGCGACTTCATGCTCGCATCGATCGCCACGGTCGGCGCGTCGGCTGCACTCGCTGCAAGCACCGGCGCTGTGAAGGCCCAGGAGGCGGCGACCTCCCCTGCCAGTCCGGGATCCGGAACCGTCTACACCGGCGATGTGATCGACGGAAAAAAGGTCGTCAGCGCGCTTGACGTCAACGACCTGGAACCCGGCAAGAAGCACCTTTTGTATTTCCAGGGCGTGCAGATGCCGAGCGGGCAGTATTGGTACGCCTCGGTGACGGTCGCCAAGGGGGCAAAGCCCGGCAAGCGCGGCGTGCTGACCAGCGGTGTGCATGGCGACGAGATGAGTTCCATTCACACGGTCCAGACCGTGATGAACCAGCTCGATCCGGCTGCGATGTCGGGAATGGTCCTGGCGGTCACGGATGTGGCACGTCCCGCCATTGAAAGCATGCAGCGCAGATGGCCCAACCAAGGCAGGGGCATCGATCTGGTCGACATGAACCGGGTGTGGCCCGGCAACGAGAACGACATCACCGCGCCCAGCCGGCACGCCGGGTTGCTGTTCAATCGACTGCTGCGGCCGAACGCCGACTTCGCGATCGACTTTCATACCGGCACGACCGGGTTCGAGGTGACCGCATTCAATATTGCCGAGATGAATGTTCCCGAGATCAAGGCGATGGTGGAACTCTATCCCGTCGGCCAGATCTACGACAACCCGACATATCCGGGTGTCCTCCACAACACGTTTGTCGCCGCGGGCATACCGTCCTTTTGCCCAGAAATCGGGGCGGCCCGCCACCTGGACCTAGAGATGATCGCGCTGTTCGTGGAAGGCACGATGAACGTGCTCAAGCATCACGGCATCTTGGCCGGGCCGATGGGCCGCACGGGCAAGGACGTGACGGTCTTCGTCGGCAACAGTTCGTTCCCGATCCTCGCGACCGAGGGCGGAATCGTCGAGCACCTGGTCAAGCTCAACGAAAAAGTAGAAGCCGGACAGAAGATTGCCATCCAGCGCAACAGTTTTGGCGAGGTCGTTGCCGAGTACACGAGCGGCGTGTCAGGGGAGGTGACGGGCCAGCGCAGCGACGTAATGTCCGAGCCCGGCAACCCGCTGGCATTCATCCTTTTCCAACGGCCGGCTCCGGATGGCACGGAAGCCTATCCGGAGTGATCCAACGCTCGACCGATCTCCGCCCCGGCGCCTGACCTCACGGCATCATCGCCGGCGCGGGACGTGGCATAAGCCGAAACAGGCGAGAGGGAGTGCGTGCTTACCCCTTCGCCTGCTTCGCGGCCATATAGATGTTGGTCGAGCGCGCGCCGGAGCGGCAATAGGCGAAGACCGGGCCGGGAATCTCGTCGAGCGCCTCGACCATCTTCTGCACGTCGTCTTCGGTCATCTGGCCGCTGACGAAAGGAATATGGCGGAAGACGAGATCGGCTGCTTCCGCGGCCACGGCGATGTCGGCTGCACTTGGCTGGCCCGGCTGCTCGTCGTCGGGGCGATTGCAGATGATGCTCCTGTAGCCTGCATCCTTGATGGTCTTGATGTCGTCGACGGCGATCTGCGCGGAGACGGCGTAGGCGTCGGTTACCTGGCGGATGTCCATGATCGAAGCTCCCTAAATTTCGCTGAGGCTGTCATGCCACCACGCGCGCCGCGCCGCAACCGTCGAGGGACAGGCCAGTCAGCCGGTTTATCGATGGGGCCAGACAGGCCGTGTGCTTGCATCGCCGGCGGGGTCTCGTTAGGTCGTCTGCGGGGCCGGGGAATGCGGTATATCCGCCAAAATGGGAGCAGCCGATGTCTGACTTCATCGAGACCGATGTCCTCGTCATCGGAGCGGGCATTGCGGGCGCCGGCGTGGCCGCCGACCTGGCGCGAGATTTTCGCGTGGTGGTCGTCGAGCGCGAGGACCGGCCGGGCTATCATTCGACCGGGCGCTCCGCGGCCCTGTTCATCCAGAATTACGGGAACGACGTCGTCCGTGCGCTGACCCGCGCCAGCGCGCCGCTCTTCGAAGGCGCCGACAGCGCACTTTTCCCGCACCCGCTGCTTTCCCAGCGCGGCGTGCTGAACGTCGCCAATGAAGAGGCGGCCGACGTGCATGCGAAACTGCTGGCCGAGGCGGAGGGACTGCGGGAGGTCTCGATTGCCGAGGCGATGGCGATGGTGCCAATCCTGCGCGAGGAGACCATCGTTTCGG
This sequence comes from Mesorhizobium yinganensis, assembly GCF_040081985.1. Taxonomy (NCBI): domain Bacteria; kingdom Pseudomonadati; phylum Pseudomonadota; class Alphaproteobacteria; order Hyphomicrobiales; family Phyllobacteriaceae; genus Mesorhizobium; species Mesorhizobium yinganensis. Next base: position 172,001 of record NZ_JBEBMH010000009.1, read on the forward strand.
CTTCCTACGAGGAGGATGCGCGGGATATCGACGTCGCCGCCCTGCACCAGGGCTGGCTGAAGGCGGCCAAGAGCGCGGGCGCAAGGCTGCTAACGGATAGCGCGGTTGTTTCCGGCGAACACGCCGACGGCCGCTGGATCGTCGAGACCCGCGACCATCGCATCGCCGCATCGGTGGTCGTAAATGCCTGCGGCGCCTGGGCGGACGTCGTCGCCCGAGCTCTCGGGCTGGAGCCAGTCGGCCTGCAGCCCCTGCGCCGCTCGATGGCGGTCCTGCCGGCGCCGGAGGGTTTTGACACGCGCCGCTGGCCGCTGCTCAATGACGCGGCCGAAACCTGGTATGCGAAACCAGACGGCGGCAGGCTGTTCGTCTCGCCGTCGGACCAGGATCCGGTCGAGCCGCACGACGCCTTTCCCGACGACATGGTGTTGGCGGAAGGTCTCTATCGCTTCGAGCAGGCGGTGACGATCCCGGTTACGCATGTCGAGCGCAGTTGGGCGGGCCTGCGCACTTTCGCGCCGGACCGCACGCCGGTTGCGGGGTTCGACAGCACCGCTGACGGATTTTTCTGGCTGGCCGGGCAGGGCGGCTACGGTATCCAGACATCGCCGGGCTTGTCACGGCTGGCCGGAGCGCTGATAAGACGGGCCTCGCTGTCGGCCGAGATGGAACAGATCGTGCCGGCGCTCTCTCCCAACCGGTTTCGCGGCTCCCTGCCGGAATAGTCCGGCAATTTCGAGGAAGGAATGAATATGAGTGTAAAGAGACTTGGTGTCGGTCCGCGCATGAGCGACATCGTCATTCACGGCAACACGGTCTATCTCGCCGGCCAGGTCGGCGCGCCGGGCGAAAGCGTGACGTCGCAGACCAAGGCGATCCTCGCCAGCATCGACGATCTGCTCGCCAAGGCCGGCACCGACAAGACGAAGATTCTGCAGGCGATCATCTGGCTGGCCGATATGTCGACCTTCCAGGAAATGAATGCCGTATGGGACGCTTGGGTGCCGCAGGGCAACACGCCGGCCCGTGCCACCGGCGAAGCCAAGCTCGCAACACCCGACTACAAGGTCGAGATCATCATCACGGCTGCGATCTGAAGTAAGCGCCGGGGACAGTTTACTTTTATCCCAAGAGCGGCGTCACGATGGCAAGGCTGGCGCGGGGGGATAAAAGTAAACTGTCCCCTGTGCTAGTGCGAAGGGGTGAAGCGGGCGACCAGCGAGTGGCTGTCGCCCGCATAGGTGAAGCGCACATGCGTCACCGGCTGGTCGGCGCTCCAGGTCTGGCGCTCGACCACGAGGCTGGGCGTGCCGGCGTCGATGTCGAGTATCGCCGCGATGCCGGCCTCCACGCCGGTGGCGCGGATGCGGTGTTCGGCCACGCTCCACGGAATGCGCGCCACCAGCCACGGTCCGGGGGCCATCTCCGCAAAAGGCTCATGCTCGGCCTCGGGCACGGTCTTCAGGCTGATTACGCGGTTCTCGTGGCAGAACGGGCGCGGCCCGGCGAAATGCACCGATATCAACTCGATGACCGCGGAAGGCCCCGCCAAGCCCAGCCGCTCGCGGTCCTCGGCCGTTCCGCGACGGACGCGCCGCGATTCGAGCCGGTAGTGATAGGGCAGGCCGAGCGCCAGCACCTCGGTCTTGATGTCGTGGATTTCCAGGACCGCCGCTTGCGATTTCGGTCGGCGAACAAAGCTGCCGGAACGACGGCGGCGCTCGATCATGCCGGCCTTGGCCAGTTGCGACAGCGCCTTGTTCACCGTCATGCGCGAACAGCTGTAGGCGGCCGAAAGCTCGTATTCGAACGGGATGCGGTGGCCGGGCGCCCATTCGCCGGATACAATTCTTTCCGAGATGTCGGAGAGGATGCGTTGGTGGAGCGACGGCGCTTCCTCGCCGCCAGGCTTTTCCATCACGTCCAAATCCGTCATCGCCAGCGATTCTCCATCATGCTTCCGCAAGCGCGATCATCGTCTTCCTGAAGCGCTCGGCAATGGCCTCCCGGTGGAAATGCCGGCCTTCCGCCACGCATTTGCGCCCGCCCACCCACACGCAGTCGATTTTCGCACCGCTGGCGAAAATCCAGGCGTCGAGGATGGCGTCCTTCGATTTGCCGGCGAGCGAGGGACCGCCGGGGGCGAGGGACACGAAGCTTGCGGCATTGCCCGTTGCGATGCCGGCGGGACGGCCAGCCAGCGCCCGGTTGCCGCCGGCGAGGGCTGCGTCGAAAAGCGCTCGGCCATTGGAGCCTCCGGCCGGCGCCAGAACGTTGCGCTGGCGATGAAGAAGCCGCTGCGAATATTCGAGTTGCCGCAGTTCGTCCGCGACGCCGATCAGCACGTTGGAATCCGAACCGACGCCAAATTTTCCGCCATTCGTCAGGAAGGGGCGGGCCTCAAATGTGCCGTCGCCGAGATTGGCCTCGGTAACTGGGCAGAGGCCGGCGACCGCACCGCTCTTGGCCATTGCCTCGGTCTCCTCCTCTGTCATATGGGTCGCGTGGACAAGGCACCAGCTTTCGTTGACGGGCGCGTTGGCGAGCAGCCATTCGACCGGCCGCGCGCTCGTCGCGGCGATGCAATCGTCCACCTCGCGCGTCTGCTCGGCGACATGGATGTGGATCGGATTTGACGACGCGAACTGGATGACCGCCGCAAGTTCCTCAGCCGTCACCGCGCGCAGGCTGTGCGGCGCGACGCCGACGACGGCATCGGACAAGCCGGCCACCGCCTGACGGCTTGCTTCAAGCAGCCGCGAGAAAGATCCGATATCGTTGATGAATCGCCTCTGCCCGTTGTTCGGCGCGAGACCGCCGAAACCGGAATGAGCGTAGAAGACCGGCAGCAAGGTAAGCGCGATGCCGGTCTCGGCAGCCGCCGCTGCGATGCGTTCCGCCATCTCGGCGATATTCGCATAAGACCCGCCGTCGCGATCGTTATGAAGATAGTGGAACTCGCCGACGCGGCCGAAACCGGTCTCCAGCATCTCAACATAGAGTTGCGCGGCCACCGCCTCGACCTGTTCGGGCGTCATTGACAGGGCAAAACGGTACATGACCTCGCGCCACGACCAAAAACTGTCATCGCCAGGACCGCGTGTCTCGGCCAACCCCGCCATGCCCCGCTGGAAGGCGTGGCTATGCAGATTGGGCATGGCCGGCAGCAGGATGGCGACGCGCTCGTCGGTTGGCGCAGGCGAAGCGTCGGGCTCGACGCTGGCCATGGCGCCTTGCTCGACCGTGATGCGCACATTCTCGGCCCATCCATCGGCCAGCAGCGCCTCCCTGGCAAAAATTCCCGTCACGTCGTGATCACCCACTTGCGTCGTCGCTCATTATGTATATACATATTTGGCCGATTGGGAAGCGGAAAAGTCAATGGCCGAAACGGAACGGAGAGCAGCGACGGGCGCGCGCATCTGGCGCAACGCCAGGCTGGCGACCATGGCGAGGCCTTGCTCGGGCCTGGGCGTCGTCGAGCGCGGCGCCGTCGCGTCCATTGACGGTAAGATCGCCTTCGCCGGACCGGACGCGGAACTGCCGGCGAGCTTAGCCGCCAATGCCGAGACGGTCGACTGCCAGGGCCGCTGGATCACGCCCGGGCTGATCGACTGCCACACCCATCTCGTCCACGCGGGCAACCGCGCCAACGAATTCGAGATGCGGCTGGCCGGCGCGACTTATGAGGAAGTGGCGCGGGCAGGGGGCGGCATCGTGTCGTCGGTCAAGGCGTTGCGCGCCGCGAGCGAAACGGATCTGGTCCGGGAAACCTTGCCGCGCCTCGACGCACTGATCGCGGAAGGCGTGACGACCGTCGAGGTCAAATCCGGCTATGGGCTCGATCTCGAAAATGAAGCCAAATCGCTGCGCGCCGCGCGATTGCTCGGATATGAGCGTGCCGTCTCCGTCAGGACCAGCTTTCTCGGCGCCCATGCACTGCCGCCGGAGGCCGCCGGTGACAAGGATGCCTACATCGCCAAAGTCGTCGACGACATGCTGCCGGCGATCGCCGCCGAAGAGCTTGCCGACGCGGTCGACGGTTTTTGCGAGGGTATAGCCTTTTCGCCGGACCAGATTTTGCGCGTTTTCGATAAGGCCAAGGCGCTCGGACTGCCGGTGAAACTCCATGCCGACCAGCTTTCCAATCTCGGCGGCGCCGCGCTCGCCGCCCGCTATGGCGCGCTTTCGGCCGACCATCTCGAATACACCGACGCGGATGGCGCCGCGGCGATGGCCAAGGCCGGCACGGTCGCGGTGATCCTGCCCGGTGCATACTATTTCATTCGCGAGACCAAAAAGCCGCCGATCCAGCTTTTCCACGACGCCGGCGTGAAGATGGCGATCGCGACCGACTGCAATCCCGGCACATCGCCGTTAACCTCTCTGCTGCTGACCATGAACATGGCGGCGACGCTGTTTTCCATGACAGTGGAAGAGTGCCTGTTGGGCGTCACCCGCAACGCCGCTGCCGCGCTCGGCCTCTCCGGCGAGACCGGGACGCTGGAAGCCGGCAAATGGGCGGACCTTGCGATATGGGACATCGAGCGGCCGGCCGAACTGGTCTACCGCATGGGATTCAATCCGCTGCACAAGCGTCTCTGGAGGGGCCAATGAACGAGATCGTCCTGCGGCCCGGAGCGGTTCCGCTTGGTCACTGGCGCAACGTTCTGGATGGCGCCGTGCCGTCGCTCGACCCGACCGGGCGCGACCGCATCGCCGCGGGTGCTGCGGTCATTGCCGGCATCGTAGCCAAGGGCGATCCGGTCTATGGCATCAATACCGGCTTCGGAAAACTCGCCAGCGTGCGCATTCCGGCAAATGACGTCGAGACGTTGCAGCGCAACCTGATCCTGTCGCATTGCTGCGGTGTCGGCAATCCTCTGGCGCCGGAGATCGTGCGGCTGGTCATGGCGCTCAAGCTGAATTCGCTCGGCCGAGGCGCATCGGGTGTGCGGCCGCAAACCATCGCACTGATCGAGGCGATGCTGGCGAAGGGCATCGTGCCGGTCATTCCGGAAAAGGGTTCGGTCGGTGCGTCCGGCGACCTCGCACCGCTGGCGCATATGACGGCGGCGATGATCGGCGTCGGCGATGTCTTTTTCGAAGGCGCACGGATGCCAGCGCAGGCCGCGCTGCAAAAGGCAGGGCTGAAGCCGATCGTGCTGGCCGCCAAGGAGGGTCTGGCGCTGATCAACGGCACGCAGGTCTCAACCGCGCTGGCGCTGACCGGCCTGTTTCGCGCGCATCGCGCGGCGCGCTCGGCGCTGATTACCGGTGCGCTGTCGACCGACGCGGCCATGGGTTCCTCCGCGCCGTTCCATGCCGAAATCCACGAATTGCGCGGCCATCGCGGCCAGATCGACACGGCGGCCGCGCTGCGGGCGCTGCTGAAAGGTTCGGAAATCCGCGACAGCCACCTGGAGGGCGACGAGCGCGTCCAGGACCCCTATTGCATCCGCTGTCAGCCGCAGGTCGACGGCGCTTGCCTCGACCTGTTGCGCATGGCGGCGCGCACGCTGGAAACCGAGGCGAATGCCGTCACCGACAATCCGCTGGTGCTGGCCGACGGGTCGGTGGTGTCGGGCGGCAATTTCCATGCCGAACCGGTGGCCTTCGCCGCCGACCAGATCGCCATCGCCGTCTGCGAGGTCGGCGCGATCGCCCAGCGCCGCATCGCGCTCTTGGTGGATCCGGCGCTGTCCTTCGGGCTTCCCGCTTTCCTGGCGAAGAAGCCGGGGCTGAATTCCGGCTTGATGATCGCCGAGGTGACATCAGCCGCGCTGATGAGCGAGAACAAGCAGATGTCCCATCCGGCTTCGGTGGATTCGACGCCTACCTCCGCCAATCAGGAGGACCACGTATCCATGGCCTGCCACGGCGCGCGGCGACTGTTGCAGATGACCCAAAACCTCGCCGGCATAATCGGCATCGAGGCTATCACCGCCGCGCAAGGCGTGGATTTTCGCGCGCCATTGAGGACAGGGACCGAGTTGCTTAGGGCGCATGCCGCGATCCGTGCTGCCGTGCCCGATCTGGAGGTCGACCGATACATGGCGGATGATCTCGCCGCCGGTGCCGATCTGGTGTTGTCCGGCACGCTGAACGCCAGCGTGTCGGAAGAAATATTGCCCGAACTTGCATAGGTCGAACTTCGTGCAACACCCCTCATCCGACCTCGCTTCGCTCGGCCACCTTCTCCCACAAGGGGAGAAGGTGGAGGGCTGCCGCTTAGCCTCTGCAAGTTTCCAACGTCGGAGATTGGCGGCAAGGTCGGCGCGAAACTCCCCCTTCTCCCCTTGTGGGAGAAGGCGGCCGAGCGAAGCGAGGTCGGATGAGGGGTGTTGGACGGAGTGCGACCTTGATGGGGTGAGCACATGAACCCGGTCGAAGTCACCCGCGGCACATCTCCCGTCATTCTCGGTTTTCCGCATGTCGGCACGTTCGTTCCGCCCGATGTCCGAGAGCGTCTGAATGACGAGGGACAAAAACTCCGGGACACGGACTGGCATGTGGACCGTCTTTACTTGGGCCTCCTGCCTGGCGCGACAATGGTGCGGGCGACGTTCCATCGCTACGTCATCGACGCCAATCGCGACCCGTCCGGCCAAAGCCTCTATCCCGGCCAGAACACGACCGGCCTGGTGCCACTGACGGATTTCGACGACCAGCCGATCTGGCGCGAGGCGCCGACCAAAGCCGATATCGCCGGGCGGCTGGAGACCTTTCACCGACCGTATCACGCAGCGCTCGCCGCCGAGATCGAGCGGGTAAAGGCCGAACATGGCGTCGCGATCCTCTACGATTGCCACTCGATCCGCTCGCATTGCCCGTTCCTGTTCGACGGAAAGCTGCCGGATTTCAACATCGGCACCAACAACGGGCTGACCTGCGCCCCCGAGATAGAGGCGGCGGTGCACGAAACCTGCGCGAAAGCAGAAGGTTACACGCATGTCGTCAATGGCCGCTTCAAGGGCGGATGGACGACGCGCCAATACGGACAGCCATCAAGCGGCGTCCACGCGATCCAGATGGAACTGACGCAGTCCACGCACCTTGCCAGCGAGAGCCTGCCCTTCGCCTATGACGTGGCCAAGGCGGTCCGTCTGCGCGTCCACCTCCAAAAAATCCTGACCGAACTCGAAACCATCGCCCGGCGGCTCGCCGCTTGAGCCTTGGCCGCCGTCATAGGAGCGTATCATGACCAATCCGCGCCATAACATCCGCGAAGTCCGCGCCCCGCGTGGCGACAAGCTCAATGCCAAATACTGGACGACCGAAGCGCCGCTCCGGATGCTGATGAACAATCTAGACCCGGACGTGGCCGAGAACCCGAACGAGCTTGTGGTGTATGGCGGGATCGGACGCGCGGCGCGCACCTGGCACGATTTCGACCGCATCGTGGATTCGCTGACGACGCTCGAGAACGACCAGACGCTGCTTGTGCAGTCGGGCAAACCGGTCGGCGTGTTCCGCACCCATGCCGACGCGCCGCGCGTGCTGATCGCCAATTCCAACCTGGTGCCGCACTGGGCCGACTGGGTGCATTTCAACGAGCTCGATAAGAAGGGCCTGATGATGTACGGCCAGATGACGGCCGGCTCGTGGATCTACATCGGCACGCAGGGTATCGTGCAAGGCACATACGAAACCTTCGTCGAGGCCGGCCGCCAGCACTATGGCGGCAACCTCAAGGGTAAGTGGATTCTTACCGCGGGTCTCGGCGGCATGGGTGGCGCGCAGCCGCTGGCGGCCGTCATGGCCGGCGCCTGCTGCCTCGCCATCGAATGCAATCCCGACTCGATCGATTTCCGCCTGCGCACCCGTTACGTCGACGAGCGCGCCGAGACACTCGATGAGGCGCTGGCGATGATCGACCGCTGGACGAAGGCGGGCGAGGCGAAGTCGGTCGGCCTGCTCGGCAACGCCGCCGACATCGTGCCAGAGCTGTTGCGCCGGGGCATAATGCCCGACATGCTGACCGACCAGACTTCCGCTCACGATCCGCTCAACGGCTACCTGCCGAAAGGCTGGTCGCTGGCTGAATGGCGTGAGAAACGCGTGAGCGATCCGAAGGTGGTCGAGAAGGCGGCGCGTGCCTCGATGCGCGAGCATGTCGAGGCGATGGTCGGCTTCTGGAACGCCGGCGTGCCGACGCTCGACTACGGCAACAACATCCGCCAGGTGGCGAAGGACGAAGGTTTCGAGAACGCCTTTGCTTTCCCGGGCTTCGTGCCAGCTTATATCCGGCCGCTGTTCTGCCGCGGAATCGGCCCGTTCCGCTGGGCGGCACTTTCCGGCGATCCGGAGGACATCTACAAGACGGACGCCAAGGTCAGGGAATTGACACCCGGTAACACCCACCTGCACAACTGGCTGGATATGGCGCGCGAGCGTATTTCCTTCCAGGGCCTGCCGGCGCGCATCTGCTGGGTTGGGCTCGGCGACCGCCATCGACTGGGTCTCGCCTTCAACGAGATGGTGGCCAAGGGTGAACTGAAAGCGCCCGTGGTCATCGGACGCGACCATCTGGATTCCGGCTCGGTCGCCTCGCCCAACCGCGAGACAGAGGCCATGAAGGACGGATCGGACGCCGTCTCCGACTGGCCGCTGCTCAACGCACTGCTCAACACGGCGTCCGGCGCCACCTGGGTGTCGCTGCATCATGGCGGCGGCGTCGGCATGGGCTTTTCGCAACATGCCGGCATGGTCATCGTCGCCGATGGCACGCAAGATGCGGCGCGCCGGCTCGAACGGGTGCTGTGGAACGATCCGGCGACCGGCGTCATGCGTCATGCCGATGCGGGCTACGAGATTGCGCTGGACTGCGCGCGCGAGCAGCAGCTCAACCTGCCCGGAATCCTCGGGTGAACGGCTTCACGGTCGTCCGGGCCGCCGACCATCGCGTCATGCGGTGGAAGAATGGTGGCGGCACGACGGCCGAGATCGCTGTATCCCCCGATGGCGCAGGGCTTGAGAATTTCGACTGGCGGCTGTCGATGGCCACCGTCGAGACGGACGGCCCTTTTTCGACATTTTCCGGCATCGACCGCACCTTGTCGATCCTCGAAGGCGAAGGCATTCGTCTGTACATCGGCGCGGACGCGCCTGTCGAACTGACGAAAACCTCCGAGCCGCATGTCTTCGCCGCCGACGCTGCGTCCTCGGCCGAACTGATCGCCGGCACTGTCATTGACCTCAACGTCATGTCGCGGCGTGGCCGTGTCGAACACAGGGTTCGCCGACTGCATCTCGCGGAAGCGGTGGATATCGCGCCCGGCGGCCATGACGTGGCCATCTTTTGCGCCGAAGGACGATTGCAAGTGGATATGGGTGACGAGCAGATCGAACTCGCCCGCCACGACACCGCGATCTGGTCGAATGGCCGGACCGAAGCAAGGCTTCGTCCTCGTCCATTTGCCTTGGTTTACACGGTCGAAATCCGGCGCGTCTGACCACGCGTCCGCGATATTTGGGACGCGCTCATTTTAATCACGAAAAAGCCAAAATCTCGCCGCTTTGCATCGCCGACCGGACGGGTTCGGCTGGTTTCGGCAAGCTGCCGGAGCAATCGAGTTTCGAAAGTCATTGTGTCGCGGCTGAAGTGAGGATCGGCTGGTGTTGCAATGCAACTTTTGCCATCTGAAGCGGTTAAGCCTTGATTCCGGCTGCGGCATTCGCCGTGGTCTCCCTGTTTGTACCCTGGAATCTGTCGTTTCATGAATATTCAGGCTCGGCCCGAAGCCACCCAGACTGCGACTTTGCTGTTCCCAGCCGAAGCTGAGCAGCCCATTCGGTCGACCTTCCTCCAAGAGGATCGTCTGCGCTCTCTCGGCGAAAGCCTTGCGCGCAACGAGTTGGAAAGCCTCTACGGGCTTAAGGCGTTCGACTTTCAGGCGCGCCATCGCGACAACGCTGCGAAGATCCTGGAAACCTATCGCTCGACCAATGCCGCGCAGGCCCGCGGTGAGCCGATAACGCCGGCCGCGCAATGGCTGCTCGACAATAACTATCTGGTCGAGGAGACGATTTTCCAGATCAAACGCGATCTGCCCCAGCGCTTCTATCGCCAGTTGCCGTCGATGAAGCTGCCGGGCGGCGGCGAGGTGCCGCGCGCCCTGGCGCTGGCCTGGGCCTATGTCGCGCATTCCGACAGCGCCGTTTCGGCGCAGATGCTGAAGGCGCTTGTCGATGGTTTCCAGAGCGCCGAGCCGTTCCGTATCGGCGAATTATGGGCGCTGCCCTCACTGTTGCGTTTCGTACTGGTCGAAAACCTTCGCCGCATCGCGGTGCGCGTCAAGCGGGCGCGCGAGATGCGGCAGATCGCCAATGAAGTGGCCGACCGCGTGCTGGCCTCCGGCGACGGTGAGGACCGGCGCAAGATTATGTCGGGCTATGCTGCTCACGCCCGCGACACAACCTTCGCGACGCAACTCCTCTACCGCCTGCGCGACGGCTCGCACAATGCCGGCGAGGCGCTGATCTGGCTCGAGGAAGAGCTGGAAAAATCCGGATCGGACGCCGAAGAAATCACGCTCGGCGAGCATCACACCCTATCCAGCGGCAACGTCACGGCCGGCAATATCATTCGCGGTCTGCGGTTGATCAACGACGTCGATTGGCCGGACTGGTTCGAGGGCGTCAGCCGCATCGACGAGCAACTGCGCCAGCGTGGCGACTATGCGGCGCTCGATTTCGAATCGCGCAACCAATATCGCGGCGAGATCGAGGAACTGGCCCGACGCTCCAATTTGTCCGAGTTCGAGGTTGCCAAGCGGGCCACCGAGCTTGCGGGCATGTCATCGCGGCCGGGCGATCCACTTGACGACCAGGGCACGCCGCAAGGAACCGATGTCGGTTTCTTCCTCGTCGGTGAACGCCGTCCCGAACTGGAAAGGGCGATCGGCTACAAGCCCGGCTTCGGCCGCCGGCTGGTCCGCGCCTTCCGGTCGACGGGATGGCTGGGCATTGCCGTTCCCGTCTTCTTCCTCACGGTGATCCTGTTAGCAGCCAGTGGCATGGCGCTGGCTGGCATCGGTCTGCCGGGCTGGGCGATAGCGCTCATGCTGGTGCTGTTCGCGGTGCCGGCCAGCGAAGGCGCCATGTCGTTCTTCAACACGGTCGTCCTGCTGTTCCTGGAGCCAACCCGCCTGCCGGGCTACGAATTCAAGGAAGGCATTCCGCACCAGGCGCGAACGCTGGTCGTCGTGCCGTCGCTGATCAATTCGCGCGATGACGTCGAAGAGGCCGTACGCACGCTCGAAGTCCATCATCTCGCCAACATGAAGGGTGCGTTGCATTTCGCATTGCTGTCCGACTGGCCGGACAGCGACACCGAGCAAAGCACCGCCGACCTGGAGATCCTCGAACACGCCCGGGAAGAAATCGCGCTCCTGAACGAACGCTACCCGTCGCAGGGCGCTCCGAAATTCTACATCCTGCATCGTCGGCGGCTCTTCAACGAATCCGAAGGCTGCTGGATGGGCTGGGAGCGCAAGCGCGGCAAGCTGCATGAGTTGAACATGCTGTTGCGCGGCGACGGCGACACGACCTTCATGCCGACCGAGCATCCGCTGCCGAGCGACATCGTCTATGTGATGACGCTCGACGCCGACACCAAGATGACCCGCGACGTGGTCACCGAACTGGTGGGCAAGCTGGCCCATCCGCTGAACCGTCCGGAGTTCGACGCCAAGACCGGGAAAGTAACTCACGGCTACTCGATCCTTCAGCCGCGTGTCACCGCGTCGCTGACCACCGGCGACGAGGCCTCCTTCTTCCAGAGGGTCTTTTCCGCTAACCGCGGCCTCGACCCCTATGTCTTCACAGTCTCCGACCTCTATCAGGACATTTTTGGCGAGGGCACCTTCACCGGCAAGGGGCTCTATCACGTCGACGCATTCGAGGCGGCGCTGAAGGGACGCATCTCCGAAAACACGGTTCTCAGCCACGATCTGCTTGAAGGCGCATACAGCCGCTGCGCCCTGGTCACCGATGTCGAGGTGGTGGAAGATTATCCCACGCGCTATTCGGTCGATGCGTCACGCCATCACCGCTGGGCGCGCGGCGACTGGCAGTTGCTGCCCTATATTCTGGATCCCACCTCGGGCGTACCGGCCTTGTCGCGCTGGAAGATGGTGGACAATCTCAGGCGCTCGATCACCCCGATCTTCTGGGTGATGGCGACCGTCGCCGGCTGGACGCTCCTGCCCTTCACGCAGGCCGCGCAGTGGCAGGCCCTGTTGATCCTCAGCCTGTTCATGGCCCCGACCTTCAATGTCGTCGACGCCATCCTTCCCAAGAGCGCCGATGCGACGGCGCGCGGGCATTTCAACGCGCTCTTCCATGACGCGGCATTCGGCACCGCGATGGTCGCGCTGAAGATTGTGCTGATGGCGCATTCGGCCTGGATGATGGGCGACGCGATCATCCGCACGCTCTACCGGCTGTTCGTCAGCCGCAAGCACATGCTGGAATGGCGCACGGCCTCGCAGGCACACAAGTCCGGCGACAACACGCTAACATCCTATTATCGCATGATGTACGGCGCGGTGATCATTGCCGTCGTAGGACTGGTCATCCCCGTCATGGCGGATTCGACCGGCGCCTTCGTCGCCTTTTTCTTCGCCATCTTCTGGGCCGGATCGCCGGCCTTCGCCTGGCTGATCAGCCGCTCGGCCGAGACAGAGGATCGGCTGCGCGTCTCGAATTTCGACCGCAAGGCGCTGCGCGTCGTCGCGCGCCGTACATGGGCCTATTTCGAGGCGCATGTCACGCCTGAGCAGCATTTCCTGCCGCCCGACAATTTTCAGGAAACGCCTCTGCCGCTGGTCGCACCGCGCACTTCGCCCACCAATATCGGCGTCTATCTTCTGTCGACGGTCTCCGCGCGCGACTTCGGCTGGATCAGCCTGTCGGAAGCCGTCACCCGCATCGACCAGACGATGGCGACCATCGAGGGCATGGAGCGCTTCAAGGGTCATCTCTACAACTGGTATGAGACGAACACGCTCCGGCCGCTTTATCCGCTCTATATCTCGGCGGTCGACAGTGGCAATCTTGCCGGCCACCTCGTAGCCGTCGCCGCCGCCTGTAACGAATGGGCGGAGGCGCCCTCCGTCCATCTGCAGGGCGAGTTCGACGGACTGCTCGATACGGTGACCATCCTCGAGGAAAGCCTCGACGAACTGCCCGACGACCGCAGGCAGTTGCGGCCGCTGCGCCAGCGGCTGCGCGACCGCATCGAAGGTGTGCGCCGCGCCGTCGAGACCATCAAGGGCCAGCCGGAAATGGCTTCGATCCGCACCATCAACCTGACGGTGCTGGCGGGCGAGATCCGCAAGCTGGCGGGCGCCATGCACGCCGAAGTGGGTTCGGAGAAGAGTGTCATCCTGTCCGAATGGGCCGAGAAGCTGCTGGCGACCTGCGAGGCGCATGTCCATGATGCCCACAGCGACGACAAGGCGGTCGAGGCGCTTCGCGCCAAGCTGATCGAACTGCGCGACCGCACGCGCAGATTCGCCTTCGAGATGAATTTTTCCTTCCTGCTCAGACAAGACCGCAAGCTGCTGTCCATCGGCTACCGGGTCGAGCAGCACCAACTCGACGAAGCCTGCTATGATCTGCTGGCCTCGGAGGCGCGGCTCACCAGCCTGTTCGCCATAGCCAAGGGCGACATCCAGACAGACCATTGGTTCCGGCTCGGCCGGCCGATCGTCGAGATCGGCTTCCAGGGCGCGCTGCTGTCCTGGTCGGGATCGATGTTCGAATACCTGATGCCGCCTCTGGTGATGAAGGAGCCGCAGGGCGGCATCCTCAACCAGACCAACAAGCTGATCGTTCACCGCCAGATCCAGTACGGCCGCTCGAAGCGCATTCCGTGGGGCATTTCGGAGGCCGCATACAATGCGCGCGACCGCGAGATGACCTATCAGTACACCAATTTCGGCGTGCCAGGGCTCGGCCTCAAGCGCGGTCTGGCCCAGAACACGGTGATCGCGCCCTATGCGACGATTCTCGCGGCGCAGTTCATGCCGCACGAGGCGATGCGTAATCTCGAACGGCTGAAGTCGATCGGCGCGCTCGGGCGATACGGGTTCCACGACGCGGTGGACTTCACGCCGCAGCGCGTGCCGGAAGGCACTGACCACGCGGTCGTCTACAATTATTATGCCCACCACCAGGGCATGTCGATCGTCGCCGTCGCCAACGCCATCTTCGAGGGCAGGATGCGCGACCGCTTCCACAGCGATCCGGTCATCGAGGCGGCCGAATTGCTGCTGCAGGAGAAGGCCCCGCGCCATATTCCGGTGGCCACCGTCCGCACCGAGGCCGACGACGAGGTGGCCGTCGAGGAGGACGAGACCAGCAACGACAGCCGCACCGTCCTCAATCCCGCGCATGCGCTGCGCGCCACCAACGTGATGTCGAATGGCCGCTACTCGGTAATGGTTACGGCGCTGGGCACCGGCTACAGCCGCTGGCAGGACCTTGCGGTGACCCGCTGGCGAGGCGATCCGTCGGAGGATCGGGAAGGCACCTTCGTCTTCCTGCGCGATATCGAGACCGGCGAGTGGTGGTCGACGACGGTCGAGCCCCGCCGTGCCGAAGGTGAGAGGGTTTATGCGCATTTCAACGACGACAAGGCCACCTTCGTCAAAACCGTGGGCACGCTGCGCTCGGAAGTCGAATGCATCGTCGTCTCCGAGGGCAACGGCGAAGGCAGGCGGGTCACCCTGAACAATGACGGCGATGTCGACCGTCATATCGAGGTGACCTCCTTCGCCGAGTTCGTGCTGGGGCCGGATGCCAACGACGTGGCACACCCGCTTTTCTCAAAAATGTTCGTCGAGACCGAGATCGGACGCGGCGGCAACGCGATCTTTGCGCGCCGCCGCAAGCGTGCGGAGAACGAGCCGGATGTCGAGGCGGCGCATTTTGTCACCGACGCCTCCGGTGTTGCCCGCGAGACCGAGGCCGAAACCGACCGGCGCGCTTTCATCGGGCGCGGTCGCAGCATCGCCGATCCGGCGGCCTTCGATCCCGGCGCGACCCTCGGCGGAAGCGCCGGCTTCGTGCTCGACCCGGTCATGGCGCTGCGGCGGCGCGTGCGCGTGCCGGCCAACAAGAAGGTGCAACTGACCTTCTGGACGGTGGTCGGCGCCAATCGCGGCGAGATCGAAGCGGTGGTCGCCCTGCTCGATCATCCGGAAAGCTTCGCGCGTCAGGCGATGCTGTCGTGGACGCGCTCGCAGGTGCAGACCCGCCATATGGGCCTCAGCCTCGCCGATGCCGCCAACGTCCAGCGACTGGCGCGCTACCTCATATATCCCGATCCGTACCTGCGCACCGCGCCGGAGACGATTGCGGCCGGCCTCGGCAAGCAATCGGCGCTGTGGCCGATGGCGATCTCCGGCGACTATCCGATCTTCACGGTGCGCATCGGCGATGTTGCCGATCTCGAGATCGTCGCGCAGGCGCTGCGATATCAGGAATACATGCGGGCGAGGGGATTGGTCGCCGACCTCGTCATCCTCAACGAGCAGGCCGCGTCGTACGTTCAAGACCTGCAGCAGGCGATCGAATCGCTCTGCGAGAACAGCCGTGCCCGCGGCACCGAGCTTGGCCCGCGCCAGCATATATTTGCCGTGCGGCGCGACCTCATGGACGAGGAGTCCTACAAGACGCTGCTGGCGGTGGCGCGTATCGTGCTGCACACCCGCAACGGCACGGTCTTCGACCAGGTCGAGCGCGCCGAGGCTGAGGCGCTCAAGGCCCGCGATGCTCTTCGGGCCGCCGAAACAACCACGACCGCCACGCCGATGGCCGATATCCGGCCGGTGGCGCGGCTCGCCGAACGGCGCGACGTCGCGGCCGATGGATCAGGGCTGGAACTCTGGAACGGCTATGGCGGCTTCGCCAACAATGGCCGCGACTATGTTGTGCGGCTTGCGGGCACACGTTTCACGCCGCAGCCATGGATCAACGTCATCGCCAATTCGTCCTTCGGCTTCCATACGTCCGCCGAGGGCGCGTCCTTCACCTGGAGCCGCAACAGCCGCGACTTCCAGTTGACGCCATGGTCCAACGATCCGGTGTCGAACCGCCCGGGCGAGGCGCTCTATGTCTACGACCACGCCAGCCGCAAGCTCTATTCGCCTTTCGCTTGCGTGGCGCGTGATCCCTCGGTGACCTATGAGGCTCGCCACGGGCAGGGTGTCAGCACTTTCGCCGCCAAACGCGGGACAGTTTCGCTCGAACTGACGCAGACGGTCGATCCCAAGGATCCGGTTAAACTCGCGCGCCTCAAGCTGCGCAACACCGGTTCGCTGGCGGCAAAATTCACCGTCTACGCTTATGTCGAATGGGTGCTCGGCAACAACCGGGCGCTCTCGGCGCCGAACATCGTGCCTTCGCTCGACGCGGAGACGGGCGCGCTGCTCGCCCGCAATCCGTACAGCCTGGATTTCTCGGATCGTGTCGCCTTCCTGGCGTCCGACGAAAAGGCGGAGTCGGTGACGACGGATCGTGGCGAATTCCTCGGGCCGGAAGGTTCGGTCGAATGGCCGGTTACGGCCAGTGCTGGGTTGGCGCTGTCGGGCAAGATCGAGGCCGGCCTCGATCCCTGCGCGGCGATGGCCCGCGAAGTCGAAATCGCGCCGGGTGCCGAAGTGTCGCTGCTCTGGATGATGGGCGATGCGGGATCGGCGCAGGAAGCCGGTGAACTTATCGCCCGCCACCGCGCCTTGGACTTTGACGAACGCTTGGCCGAGAACGACGCCGCCTGGCGCGGCTTCCTCGACACGCTGCAGGTCGAGACGCCCGACAAGGCGCTCGACGCCATGGTCAACAACTGGCTGCCGTATCAAAGCCTCGCCTGCCGTATCCGCGCACGTTCGGCCTTCTACCAGGCGAGCGGCGCCTTCGGCTTCCGCGACCAGCTTCAGGATACACTCGCCTTCCTGATGCACGACCCGAATCTGGCGCATGAGCAGATCCTCAATGCCGCCGCCCGCCAATTCCTGGAGGGCGACGTACAGCATTGGTGGCTCCCGCGCACCGGCGCCGGCGTCCGCACGATGATCTCGGACGACGTGGTCTGGCTAGCCTATGCAACCGCGCATTTCATTGAGGTGACTGGCGACCCGACCATCCTCGACAAGAAGATACCGTTCATTTCCGGTGCCACACTGAAGGAAGGAGAGCACGACGCCTTCTTTACACCGGAGCAGACCCGCGAAACCGCGACGCTCTATGAGCACTGCGTCCGCGCGCTCGGCCTCGCGATAACACGGTCGGCGCCGAGCGGGCTTCCGCTGATGCTGGGCGGCGACTGGAACGACGGCATGAACGGCGTTGGCGCGCATGGCAAGGGCGAGAGCGTCTGGCTCGGCTGGTTCCTCCTGAAGGCGCTGGGTGACTTTGCACCGATCGCGCGCGACCGCAAGGACGACGCCCAGGCGGCGAAGTGGGAAGCGCATGCGAAGGTCCTCAAGAAGGCGCTGGAGCAGTCTGCGTGGGACGGCGCGTGGTATCGCCGTGGCAGCTACGACGACGGCGCGCCGCTCGGGTCGCATAAATCCGACGAATGCCAGATCGATTCGATCGCCCAGTCCTGGAGCGTGCTCGCCGGTGGCGATCCGAAGCGTTCCGAAAAGGCGATGGAGTCTGCCTTCGAGCGGTTGGTCGATACGGAACTCGATATCGTCAAGCTGTTCACCCCGGCCTTCTCGAAGACGAAGAAGGAACCCGGCTACATAAAAAACTATCCGCCGGGCGTTCGCGAGAATGGCGGCCAGTACACGCACGCCGCGACGTGGTTTGTCATCGCGCTGGCTAAAATGGGGCGGACGGATGATGCCTGGCGCTGTTTCCGCATGCTCAATCCGGTGAACCATGCAGCCGACGAGACCGCCGCCGAGCGCTACCGCGTCGAGCCCTATGTGGTCGCGGCCGACATCTATTCGAGCGACGACAAGGGCGGGCGTGGCGGCTGGACCTGGTACACGGGCTCGGCCGGATGGCTCTATCGCGCCGCCGTCGAGGGCATCCTCGGCATTACTCGAAAAGGCAGCGAAGTCATTGTCAATCCTGCGATTCCCGGTGATTGGGAAGGCTACTCCGCAACCCTAGTTCTTGACAATGAAAGCTATCGTATCCGCGTCTTGCGCGAGGCCGGCACTGGGGCTTCGATGGTGGAAGTAAACGGCAAGAAACTGCAGGGACAAAGCTTTCGGGTGGCCGGCGCGAAGACGGGTGCGGAACGCTCCAACGTCATTCCGCTTCGCGGCGCTGGCGGCTGAGATCACAAATTGGGTATCGATTGCCATGATTTTGCCGCATCGATGCCTTTTTTCCTTAAATCTCAAACCGTTACGTGATCACGAAAAGTTGCGCGCGGTTACGATCTTTTGTTCGAATTTAGGGAACCGGGTGTGTAGGGGGGCATTGAAGTGCGGGGCCGCAGTCAGTACCTCTTGACGATTGCTGCAACGCACAATGTTTCAGGTATGAGGTATTCGCGTGACTTTGTTTGAAGTCTATTGGCGGGCGCTCCGTTACCTAGCAGCGGAAAAGCACAAGGTTGCCCTGATCTGCGCGGCGAATATCGGGCTGGGCATGGTCACCATCGCCGAGCCGGTGCTTTTCGGCCAGATCATCGACGCCATCGCCGACAAGGATGAGCTCGTCGACTCGCTGGCGCTTTGGGCCGGCCTCGGCGCCTTCAACATCGTTGCGTTCGTACTGGTTGCCCGTGGCGCAGACCGGCTTGCACACGCGCGCCGCGTCGCCGTCCTTTGCGAATCCTTCGAGCGCGTCATTTCGATGCCCTTGTCCTGGCATCAGAAACGCGGCACCTCCAATGCGCTGCATACCTTGCTGCGGGCGGTGGAGACGCTTTTCAGCCTGTGGCTGGAATTCATGCGCACCCATCTGTCGACGGCCGTGGCGCTTCTGCTGCTTATCCCGACCGCCATGTCGATGGATCTGCGCATGTCGGCCGTGCTGCTGATGCTTGGCGTGTTCTACGTCGCCATAGGCCGGCTTGTGATGCGCAAGACCAAGGACGGCCAGGCGCGCGTCGAGACCCATTTCCACGAGGTCGTTTCTCACGTCACGGATTCGGTGAGCAACGTCACCGTGCTGCAGAGCTACAACCGGGTCACGCAGGAAACCGAGGCGCTGAAGACCTACACGCGCCGCCTGCTCGACGCGCAGTTCCCCGTTCTCGACTGGTGGGCGCTGGCGAGCGCGCTCCACCGGCTGTCGGCGACGATCTCGATGATGGTCGTCCTGTTGATCGGCGCGCTTCTGGTACAGAGCGGCCAGCTTCGCATCGGCGACATCGTGGCCTTCACCGGCTTCGCGACGCTGCTGATCAGCAGGCTCGATCAGCTTTCGGCCTTTGCCAACCAGATTTTCGAGGCGCGCGCCAAGCTTGAGGCGTTCTACGACCTGGAGCAGGCAGCAGCAGTCGCCGCGGAGCCGGAGGGTCTGGCGGATCTCGGCAATGTCGACGGTCGCGTGCGCTTTGATGACGTGAGCTTCGCCTTCCCTGACACGGGCGAGGGGCTTGAGGACGTTTCCTTCGAGGTCAAGGCCGGCCAGACGGTGGCGATCGTCGGCCCGACCGGCGCCGGCAAGACCACTCTTATCAACCTTCTGCAGCGGGTACACTCACCCAGGCACGGCCGTATCCTGATCGACGGCACCGACATCAGCACGGTCACCAAGCATTCGCTGCGACAGTCGATCGCCGCTGTCTTCCAGGACGCCGGACTGTTCAACCGGTCGATCGAGGACAATATCAGGATCGGCCGCGAGGGCGCGCGCAACGTCGAGATTCACGCCGCCGCCGAGGCCGCCGCGGCCCAGGAATTCATCCTGGCGAAGAGCGAGGGCTACGACACCCGCGTCGGCGAGCGTGGCGGACAGCTTTCAGGTGGCGAGCGCCAGCGCGTGGCCATTGCTCGCGCCATCCTCAAGAACGCGCCGATCCTCGTGCTCGACGAGGCGACCAGCGCACTGGACGTCGAGACCGAGGCGCGTGTCAAGGACGCCATCGACGGGCTGCGCAGGGGCCGTACCACCTTCATCATCGCCCACCGGCTGACGACCGTCCGCGATGCCGATCTGGTGATCTTCATGGACAAAGGCCGCATCGTCGAGATGGGCGGCTTTTCCGAACTGTCGGCGACGAACGGCCGTTTCGCCGCCCTGCTGCGCGCCGGCGGCCTGTTGTCCGACGAGGAGGTCCGCCGCCTGAGCCGCATCTCGGTGAAGGACGAGGCTGCCTGAGCCGGTAGCGGTTTTACGCTCACCGGTTCGTGGGAAGGCCGCTTCGACCTTTCGCCGCGTTGCGGCGATCGGCAGCGCAGTCTATGTAGAGCCGATGAGCGATACTCCTGGCAACCAGACGATTTCCCGGACCGGGCGGTGGGCTGATCTCGCCAACCCGACCCGGTTCCTGGCGCTTGCCGACCGTCTCGTGCCGTGGTTCGCCGCCGTCTCGGGGATCATCCTGGCGATCGGCCTGTATCTCTCCTTCACCGCGCCGGAAGACTACCAGCAGGGCATTACAGTGCGGATCATGTACATCCATGTGCCGTTCGCCTGGCTGTCGATGATGTGCTACTCGCTGATGGCTCTTTCGGCGCTGGGCACACTGGTCTGGCGGCACCCGCTGGCCCATGTCGCGCTCAAGTCGGCAGCCCCGATCGGCGCGGTCTTCACCGCGCTGGCGCTGGTCACCGGCTCGATCTGGGGCAAGCCGATGTGGGGCACCTGGTGGGTCTGGGACGCAAGGCTGACTTCGGTCTTCGTGCTGTTTCTGATGTATCTCGGCATCATCTCGCTGACGCGGGCGCTCGACGATCCCCAGCGCTCGGCGCGCGCCGCCGCGATCATCACGCTGGTCGGTTTCGTCAATATCCCGATCATCAAATTCTCGGTCGAGTGGTGGAATACGCTGCACCAGCCGGCATCGGTGCTGCGCCTCGACGGCCCGACCATCCATCCGAGCCTGCTGTGGCCGCTGCTGGTGATGGCCGTCGGGTTCACGGTGCTGTTCTTCACGTTGCACCTGATGGCGATGCGCAACGAGATTTTCCGCCGCCGCGTCGCCGCCATGCGGCAGATCGCGGCGCGCCGCGCCGAACGCGGCGCCGCCAGGGCGTCGTCGTAAGCGGTCGGCTCAGAATGCGGTGAAGGTCAGGGTCGTCAGCGAGCGCACGATGCCCGGCACGTTGGCGATGTTTTCGTTGATGAATTTGCCGATGTCGACCTCGTCCTCGAGATAGATCTTCATCAGCAGGTCGTATTCACCGCTCGTCGAATAAAGTTCCGACACCACCTCGCGCTCGTAGAGCGCGCCAGCGACCTCATAGGTCTTGCCAGGTGTACACTGAAGCTGGACAAAGACGGCTCGCATGGAAACTCCGGTTGGCTATCCGGCCCTTCTTACAGGGCAAGCAGCGATCGGACCAGAGCGTGGTTGCGATCCGTCAGCCCTTCGATGACGCTGAAATGGTGTTTTGCCGGCTCGACCACGATTTCCGGCGCTACGCCGCTCCAGGCGTCCCGCATCAATCGCGTCTGGCGCACGAATTCCGGCCGTTCGTCCGCGCCGACCCAGAAGGTGATGTCGATCCCGTCGAGTGGCGAAAGCAGGGCGGGGCTTTCGTGCTTGGCTTCGACCGCATCGAGTTTCAGGGTTTCGATCATCTTGGTGTTCATCAGCGGGCGAAGGTCATGCACACCCGAGATCGACACGGTTTTCCGCAGCCTGGACCGAAGATCAGATGAGAGGGGCGAGGTCGCCGAAACCATGCGCGACACCAGGTGGCCGCCGGCGGAATGGCCGGTCAGATGGATCGGCCCGTCGACCTCCTTGGCTGCGACGGAAATCGCGTCGCCGATCTGCCGGGTGATATCGGTGATCCGCGCCTCCGGGCAGAGCACGTAGCTGGGGACCGCAACGGCAAATCCCTGTTCGACCGCACCCTTCGCCAGATGCGAAAACGTCTTGCCGTCGAACAGCATCCAGTAGCCGCCATGGACGACGACGGCCAGCCCCTTGGGTTTTCCCTCCGGCAGGAACAGGTCTAGCCGGTTGCGGGCGTGCGGGCCGTAAGGGATGTCGGCCCGCATCCGCCCTGATTGCCCCAACTCGTCGCGGAACGCTTTCGCATCCACAGGCCATTGGTCGACGATGGTGTTCGCATCCTTGATATAGGCGCGGTTGGCATAGGCATCGTCCCAATCGGTGATCTGTTCCATATTTCTTGTCTCTCAAATATCGATGAAGGCGTAGCCACAGGCGGCAACCGGCGCTACGTGCCTTGCCGGAATTGCGTCAAGCCCGAAAGTTCGAATGCTTGCAAGCCGTTGCTGCCATCAAGCGCTGCCGATCGGCCATTCAGCTTGACGGAGCGTCCTCGCGGAGCAGCTTTTCGGCCTTCAGGTCTGCCCAAAGGCCTTCCGGGATCTTCGCGTCCATCAACGAGCGATTGCTATCGACCTCGGCGACGCGCTGGCCGCCGGGAACGACCGAAACCACCGACGGATGCGAAAGAGGAAACTGCAGCGCCGCCTCTATCAGCTTTACGCCGTGGCGCTTGCAGACCGCCTCGATGCGGGCGACGCGGTCGAGGATGTCCTGCGGCGCCGCTTCGTAATTGTAGTACGCGCCGGGCTTCGCGCCCGTGGCAAGGATGCCGGAATTATATGGCCCGCCAAGGACGATACCGATGCCGCGCTTTTCGCAGAGCGGCAGGAAGCTGTTCAAAGCCTCCTGTTCCAGAAGCGTATAGCGGCCGGCGAGGAGAAAAAGATCGAAGTCGCCGCGCTCGGCCAGCGTCTGCGCGACCTGCCACTCGTTGATGCCGCCGCCGATCGCCTTGATGACCTTCTGGTCGCGCAGCGCGATCAGCGCATCGTAGCCGGAGCGCATGAATTCCTCGATGCGGGCGTCGGAAGCTTCCTTGCTGCCATGGGTAAAGATGTCGACGTCGTGCACGAACAGGATGTCGACACGGTCGACGCCCAGCCGCTCCAGCGAAAATTCGAAGGAGCGCATGACGCCGCCATAGCTGTAGTCGTAGACCTCACGGCGCGTCGGCGTTTCGAAGAATTTGCCGATGCCGGTACGCTCCTCCGGCTTGGAGACGCGCATCAGCCGGCCGACCTTGGTGGACAGCACGTAGTCGTCGCGGCGCTTGCCGCGCAGAAAGCGGTTGAGCCGGGTTTCGGAGAGGCCAAGCCCGTAGAGCGGCGCGGTGTCGTAATAGCGCACGCCGGTTTCCCAGGCCTTTTCCAGGATGGCGTTGGCGTCGTCGTCGGAGATGGCGCGATAGAGATTGCCGAGCGGCGCGGTGCCGAAGCCGAGTTCGGTGAAGTCCAGACCGCCATTGCCGATGCGGTCGAAATGCCTGACTTTCATACGCCGTTTCCTCTCCGAATTTTGGACCGGACACTAGCAACACTCTGGTACGACCAAAAGTATGCCGAAGCGTTGGACAGGTATTTTTCCGGTTGCTAAGCATGCGTGGAAACCAGCGGTTCGAGGCAAGAGTGACACAGAAATTCAGGAACGTTTTCGGCGCCGGCAAGCCGGTGATCGCCATGGTGCATTTTGGTGCGTTGCCCGGTTCGCCGCTTTATGACGCCAAGGGCGGTCTCGACGCCCTGATAGACGGCGTTACCAAGGATCTCGGCGCACTGCAGAAGGCCGGCGTCGACGCCGTCATGTTCGGCAACGAGAACGATCGGCCCTACGAGTTCCAGGTGGACACCGCCTCGACCGCCACCATGGCCTATGTGATCGGCAAGATCCGCGACAGGATAACGGTGCCGTTCGGCATCAACGTCTTGTGGGACCCGATGGCCTCGGTGGCGCTGGCCGCGGCGACGGGCGCGGCCTTCGTGCGCGAGATCTTCACTGGCACCTATGCGTCCGACATGGGGCCGTGGACGCCGGATGCCGGCAAGGCCATGCGCTACCGCGACCGGCTGCACCGCTCCGACCTGGCGCTGCTCTACAACGTCTCGGCCGAGTTCGCCTATTCCCTCGATCAGCGGTCGCTGCCCGACCGCGCCCGCTCTGCGGTGTTTTCGAGCATCCCGGACGCGATCCTGGTGTCCGGCCAGATCACCGGCGAGGCCGCGTCGATGAGCGATCTCGAAGCGGTCAAGAAGGTGCTACCCACCACGCCGGTGTTGGCCAATACGGGCGTCAAGCATGCGACCATCGCCGACGTGCTGAAGATCGCCGACGGGGTGATCGTCGGCTCTTCGCTGAAGGTCGACGGCAATACATGGAACGCGGTCGATCCGGATCGCGCGGCGGAGTTCATGCGGCTGGCTCGGGCGGCGCGGGGCGCGTGATGCCTGCTGCCGCCGGATCGAACGAGAGCCTGCGCGACCGCCTCCGCACGCTTCTTACGGAGCTGATGCTGATTCCCGGCCTAAGCGGTCATGAGGGCCGGGTGCGGCGCCATCTCGCCGCCGAACTGCGCAAGCAGGGTCTGGCCACCAGCACCGACCGGCTGGGCAACCTCATCGCCACGCTGAACGGCGATGAAGGCGCCCCCAGCGTCATGCTGTTTACTCATATGGACCAACTCGGTTTTGTCGTGCGCAACATCGAGAACGACGGTTTTATCCGCGTCGAGCGGCTCGGCGGCGTGCCGGAGCGGGCGCTGCCGTCGCAGGCGGTGACGATCTGCGTCGGCGGGGGCAGGGACCGCGCCGGCCTGATCGCCAACAAGAGCCACCACGCCACCACGCCGGACGAGAAATACAAGGTCGTTCCCTACATGGACCTCTATATCGACGCCGGCTTTTCGAGCCGCGCCGAGGCGGAGGCCGCCGGTGTGCTGATCGGCTCGCCGATCGTCTACCGCCCGCAGGTCATCGCGCTTTCCGAGACGCGCATCGCAGGCACCTCGGTGGACGACCGTGCCGGCTGCGCGGTCATCATCGAGGTTGCCCGCGCGCTTGTCGACGCGGCGAAGCGCCCGACCGTGCATTTCGTCTTTTCCGTGCAGGAGGAATTCAATTTGCGCGGCGCGCTGACGGCGGCGCAGGTGCTGAAGCCCGACATCTGCATCCAGCTCGACCTGCTGCTCGCCACCGACACGCCCGACATGGCCTATCGCGGCAACGTTGCGATGGGCGGCGGCCCGGGGATCAGCCTCTATTCTTTCCATGGCCGTGGCACGCTGAACGGCACCATTCCGCATCCGGCATTGGTTGCGCTGTTCGAGACCACTAGCCGGGCGGAGAACATCCCCCTGCAGCGCAGCGCCCACACCGGCGCGCTGACGGATTCCTCCTACGTCCAACTCGTCGAAGGCGGCGTTGCGTCGATCGATGTCGGTTTTCCCATGCGCTACTCGCATTCCTCGCTGGAGATGGTCGATCTCGGTGACCTCGAGCAACTGACCCGCCTGCTGGTGGCGGGGATTTCTTCGATCGACAAGGATTTCGGCCTTGACCGGGACGACTGGAATGATCGGTGAGCGCGGTCGGTGGGTGGGTTCCGGGCTACGGCTGTACTCCGTCCAACACCCCTCATCCGACCTCGCTTCGCTCGGCCACCTTCTCCCACAAGGGGAGAAGGTGGAGTTTCGCGCCAGCCTCGCAGCCAATCGTCAACGTTGGAGATTTGCAGGAGCGGAAATGACGCGCTCTACCTTCTCCCCTTGTGGGAGAAGGTGGCCGAGCGAAGCGAGGTCGGATGAGGGGTGTTGGACGGAGTGCTACCGTGCCGGCAAAATCCCATTGACCGACCGCTGGAGCGCCGCATGAGCTACACACTCGGCATCGACATCGGAACCTTCGAATCGAAAGGCGCGATCGTCGACGGGTCGGGCAATGTCGTCGCCGCGGCGGCGCGACCGCACAAGATGCTGGTGCCGCGGCCCGGCTGGGCCGAGCACCGGCCGAAGCAGGACTGGTGGGGCGATTTCTGTTTCATCGCTAAGAAGATGCTGGCTGAGAGCGGCATCGACCCGAAAGCGATCAAGGCAATCGGGACGAGCGCCATCGGCCCCTGCATGTTGCCGGTCGATGCCGAGGGCGAAGCGCTTTCCAACGCCGCGCTTTACGGCGTCGACAATCGCGCCGTGGTCGAAATCGATGAACTGACCATCCGTATCGGGGCCGAAAGAATCCTCGACCGCTGCGGCAACGCGCTGACGACGCAGTCGGTGGGCCCGAAAATCCTGTGGCTTAAGAAGAACCGGCCGGAACTCTACGACAAGGCGGCGAAGGTCGTCACCTCGACCACCTATCTGGTCCAAAAGCTCACCGGCGAATGTGTGGTCGACCACTATTCGGCGGCGAATTTCTCGCCGCTGTACGAGATCGACGTAAAGGGTTGGAGCGCGGCGCTGGCGCCCGACATCATCGAACTCGACCGGCTGCCGAAGGTGCTGTGGACGACCGACATAGCCGGGCAGGTGACCAGGAAGGCGGCACGGGAGACGGGCCTGGCCGCGGGAACTCCTGTGATAACCGGCACGATCGACGCGGCGGCGGAGGCGCTCAGCGTCGGCGTGACGAAAGCCGGTGACATGATGGTCATGTATGGCTCGACCATCTTCATCATCATGCTGTCCTCGAAACGCATCCAGGACGGGCGGCTGTGGTATGCGCCGTGGCTGTTCCCCGGCGAGCACGCCTCGATGTCGGGGCTTGCGACCAGCGGCACACTGACCCACTGGTTCCGAGATCAGTTCGCCAAGGACCTGCCGTTCGAAAGCGCCTTCCGCACACTGACACAGGAGGCGGAAAAATCGCCGCCCGGCGCCAACGGCGTGATCATGCTGCCGCATCTGTCGGGCGAGCGTACGCCAATCCACGATTCGCACGCCAAGGGCGTGATCTTTGGGCTGAACCTGACGCACACCCGCGGCGACCTCTATCGCGCCGCGGTGGAAGGCATAGCTTACGGCACCAACCGCATCTTCGAGGCCTATCGCGAGATCGGCGAGGCGCCCAAAAAACTGCTGGCGGTCGGCGGCGGCACCAAGAACCCGGTCTGGATTCAGGCGACCTCGGACGTTTCAGGGATGCCGCAGACGGTACGCGAGCGTTCATTCGGCGCGAGCTACGGCGATGCTTTTCTGGCGGCGCTGGCGATCGGCGCGGCCGGGAAAAGCGACATCGGCGCGTGGAACCCCACGGCGCGAAAAGTCTCGCCGCGCGGGAAATTCCGGGAAGTCTATGAAAGGCAGTATTCGATCTTCAAGCGCATCTACGGTCAGACGAAGGACCTGATGGCGGAGTTATCGTGACGACTTTGTTCCAGACCGCACTGGATGAACTGGGCGCGGTGCTTGGCCGAGTGGACGAGTCGCGCGTCGACGAAGTGTGCAAATTGCTGGCGCAGGCCGGGCGCATCGGCACGCATGGGTTGGGCCGCGAGGGGCTGCAGATGCGCGGTTTCGCCATGCGGCTGTTCCATCTCGGCATGCCGGTCGGCGTCGTCGGCGACATGACCATGCCGCCGCTGGGCAAGGGCGACGTGTTCCTGACCTCCTCCGGCCCAGGCGAGACGGCGACGGCGCTGACGCTGATGAAGGTGGCGAAGGAAGCCGGCGCCACGGTGGTCGTGCTGACGGCCGAACCCCAGGGCAGCGCGGCGAGACTGGCCGACGTCACGCTGCTAATCCCGGCGCAGACCATGGCGAGCGACCAGGGCGCCGCCAAAACCTCGGTGCTGCCGATGGGCTCGGCCTTCGAAGGCGCGCTCTTCCTGCTGTTCGAGGTGATGGTGCTGAAGCTGAAGGCGCTGACAAATGCCTCGCCGGAAGCCATGAGGGCGCGGCATACGAATATGGAATAGGGGCCTCGCGGATGCGCTACGAACTGATGCTGCCGCACCAGATCCGGCAGGCGATCGCCGAAAACTGGCCGGTGGTGCTGCCGCTCGGCGTGCTCGAATACCATGGCGAGCACATGGCCGTGGGTATGGACACGCTGGCCGTCATCAAGACGCTCGACCTGATCGAAAGGGAGATGCCCCTCGTGATCATGCCGCCCTTCTATTACGGCGCGGCGAGCTACGCGGTGGAGAAACCGGAGGGCAACGGCTCGGTGCAGGTCGGCGGCAAGGCGCTGGCGGCGTTCGGCGAGGATTTTTTCTACTCGCTGCTCAGGATCGGTTTTCGCAACATCCACGCCATCATCCATCACCAGACCGAGAATTTCGCGGCTGGCATGCCGACCGATCTGGCCTTCAAGACTGCCGGGCGCCAAGCGATCTTCCGCTTCCTCGAGAAGGAACACGGCGAGGGCTGGTGGGGTGACGAGGCCTCAGCCAATTATTATGCCGACCATGCGGCGGGCGCGAACCCGTTCAACTGGGTGCAGGTGCATTCCCTCATGGGGCCTGAAATGTTTGGAAAATTCCCGTTCGACCATGCCGGGCAGGGCGAGACGTCGCTGATGCTGGCGCTGTGCCCGGAAGCTGTTGATATGGCGAAGGTCGGCGACAACAAGGGCTGGTACACGGAAACGGCGAAGGCGGCGAGCGTCGAAGTAGGAGCCAGGGGCGTGGAGATGATTCTGGCCCGGTTAGGGGCCTTATTGAAGGGTTGAGGCTGATACCAACGGCGGTCGACGTTGATCGCCGTTGGCATAAATACCACGGCTCTTGCCGCCAAGCGCTCCTGGCGGATGGCGTTCGAATTCTCAACTGGTTTTATACTGGACGGTCGGCGGTCATGACGTATCGATGCGTCCTGCCCCGCAAGAGATCATTGCGCGCCGTGCCTTCATCGCGTGGCCCCGCCCTGTCACCGCCTGCGCGCGTTGCGAAAAACGCCCGCTTGGCCCGCCGCGAAACTGCCGCCACCCAGCGAAAACGCCCTGCAGGCCGCCGAAGACGCGGGCCAGCACGCGGAAGCAGCGGGCCAGCCGCAGAGCTTCGACGCAGCCGTCGCCATCGGTCCCGCAGATCGGGGTCGGAGGCAAGGCCATCGCGCCGCCGATCCGCTCGGCGGCAAAGACCCGCGCGACGGCCTCGGCCGGCCGCAGCAGCGATAGCACCACAAGGCGAAGCGGGAGCGGCAGAAGGCAAAGGAAGTCGGCCAGAACAGCCAGTCGAAGCAGTGTGGCCGCGATGCCTCTCAGCGTCTCCTGCTCCTCTTCGCGTTCAGCCCGGTCCATTCCAGCCTCCGTTCGTCACGCATCGTAGCAGAGAGGCGAGAACGGTCAAGGAAATAATTCCTATGTCGGTCCGGCATTCACTGTTTCTGCGTGGAAGACCCGTCGACGTCCGATGCGGCGGCGCCAGCTTTGGAAGGCTATTAGTGCTTGATTTGGTGTATCCTGATCTTTGTATCGGGATACACTATCGGAGGATAGCGTGGCCTTCCATATCAAGAATCCGGAGACGGATGCGCTGGCGCGCAGGGTTGCCGCCATCAAGAATGTCGGGCTGACGGAGGCCGTGCATGTCGCTCTTCAGCACGAGCTGGAGCGCGACGTTGGAAAGCCTTCCTTGCTCGAAAAGAGCATGGAATTCGCCCGGCGCTTGCGTGAGAAGGGACGGCCTGAACTGGGACAGCCGGTCGACAAGGAGTTCATCGACAGCCTTTACGAGGATGATTGATGTTCGTAGACGCCTCGGCGCTTACGGTCCTGATGACCGTCGAGGACGGTTCACACCATCTGTTTGCCAAGGTTGAGCGCGCGGGGACGCGGCTCACGTCGCCGCTTGCGGTCTGGGAAGCCGCCGTGGCGGTGTCGAGAACGACCGGCCTCGAGATTGAGCAGGCAGGGCACGAAGTCGATGACTATCTGACACTTGCGAAGATCGACCTCGTGCCGATCCCGGCCGAAGCCGCTGAATTGGCGCTCGGGGCCTTCGACCGCTACGGCAAGGGGCGGCATCCGGCCCGGCTCAACATGGGCGACTGCTTCGCCTATGCCCGCGCGCGGCATTTCGCTCAACCGCTGCTCTACAAGGACGACGATTTCGCCCAGACCGACATCGAGACAGCCTGATCGTCTGCCTCTACTTCACAGCCCCCGCCGTCATGCCCTTGATCAGATAGCGCTCCAGCAGCACGCCGATGATGGCCAGCGGGGCGATTGCGGCGGTGGAGAGTGCCGCCATCGACCACCAGTTTATACCCTGTGAGCCTGTCTGGCTGGCGACCATGACGGGAATTGTGTTGGCGTTGGTGGAGGTGAGCAGGGCCGCGAAGAAATACTCGTTCCAGCACAGCACCATCGAGAGGATGAAGGCGGCGACCATGCCGGGCAGTGCTATGGGGAGCACGATCTGGAAGAACGCGCCCCACACCGACAGGCCGTCGACGAGGGCTGCTTCCTCCAGTTCGACCGGGATCGAGTTGAACTGGTCGCGCATGATCCAGATGACGATCGGCAGCACCGCCAGCGTGTAGAGCAGGATCAGGCCGATGCGCGTGTCGAGCAGGCCAAGCCCCTTGTATAGCGCCAGGAAGGGCAGGGCGAGCACAACGGGCGGCAGGATGAGTTGCGACAGGAAGAAGAAGGATATGTCCTCGTTCTTCATCCACAGGAACTTGTAGCGGAAGCGGGTGAGCCCGTAAGCGGCGAGG
This sequence comes from Mesorhizobium yinganensis, assembly GCF_040081985.1. Classification (NCBI taxonomy): domain Bacteria; kingdom Pseudomonadati; phylum Pseudomonadota; class Alphaproteobacteria; order Hyphomicrobiales; family Phyllobacteriaceae; genus Mesorhizobium; species Mesorhizobium yinganensis. Next base: position 202,597 of record NZ_JBEBMH010000009.1, read on the forward strand.
CTGCCGATGACGATCGCCAGCACCGAGGCGCCGATAGAGGTGATCACCGAATTGAAGAAGCGCTTCAAAAATTCGTCGCGCACCGTGGAGGTTCCGCCGATCGTGTCCGGCGACAGGCCGAGCGAACGCCAGCCGCGCCAGTCGGGGGTGAAGTCGACCCACGGGATCAGGCGTCCCTGGGTGACGTCTGGCGCCGTCTTGAACGAGGTGGTGATGGTCCAGTAGATCGGGAAAAGGCAGATGAAGGCCCAGAAAATCAGTGCGCCATAGATGAAGACGCGGCTGGTGAAGAAGGCGGCCGGCGAGCGGACTTCCGACGGGGCGTGTTCGATGGCTTCGGCGGTCATGCGGCCACCTCGAAGCGGCGGTTGTTGGTTGGTGCGGTGGGCCGGACATCCCCGTCCTTCGCCCTTCCCCACAAAGGTAGGGAAACGATCCTCCCCGCCTCGCCTTTGGCGAGACGCGGGTGCTGCCGAGGCGAGCCGGCGAAGCCGGATCGGACAGGATCACGTCCATACACACTCGCTCCGCCCAAAAAGGGAGAGAGATCACGGATCGGGCTGGCTATCATCGCCATCACGTCACATTCCGCACAAAACGGTTCGCGAGCTTCAGGAGCAGCGTCACGAACACGATGATGATGATGAGATAGACCATGGCGAGCATTGTGCCGTAGCCGACATTCGACCGATCGCGGTATTCGCGGAAGATGAAGCTGGTGACGGTGTCGGTCGCGCCGCCCGGCCCGCCGGACGTGACGGTAATGACGATGTCGGCGAGCTTCAGCTTGAAGATGATGCGCAGGATGACGGCGGTCACCGACACCGGCAGCATCAGCGGGAACGTCACGCCCCAGAAAGTCTGCCAGGCTGTGGCGCCGTCGACCTTGGCGGCTTCCAGCACGTCGCGCGGCATCGCCTGCAGGCCGGCGAGCAGCATGATCATCAGGAAGGGGATGAAGGTCCAGGCGTCGAGCAGCATGATGGAGATCTTCGCCGTCCATGGGCTGGCGAAGAAGGCCGGGTTGTCCCAACCGAGTTTTCGGGCGAGCGTCGCCGCCGGGCCGAAGCGGTATTCCATCAGCGACTTGCCGATCATCCACGACACCGCCACGGGCGACAGCATCAGCGGCAGCAGGAAGACGACGCGGAAGAATTTCCGCGCTCGGATCTGGGCGTTGAGCAGCAGCGCCAGCCCGAAGGCGATGACGTATTCCACGAACACCGCCAGCACGTAAAAAACCATGTTGAGCAGGGCGTTGCTGTAGAATGGATCGCGCAGCATCTGCCAGAAATTGTCGAGGCCGTTGAATTTCGGCGTGCCGCTGAGATTCCAGTCGAGCGTGGCGATGTAGAAGCCGAACAGGGTGGGAAATACCACCATGGCGACGGTGAACAGGACGGCGGGCAGAAGGAACAGCGCACGGTGCCCTTCCTCGCCGCGCGTCAGCACCTGGCCGACGCCGAGCGCCACGCCCCACAGAATGTAGGCATAGAGCAGAGGCCGCCAGGTCGAGAAGCCGAAGTCGATAGCGCCGGCGGCATAAAGGATCTGCATGATCGCCACGATGGCAAGGCCGGCCGTGGCGAGCGCTATCAGCATGCGGCCGAGCTTCTTGCGGCCCGCCGGAATCGTGTCGAGCGCGGCGCCGAGGGAACTGTTCTGGGCTATGGCCGTGGCTTGTTCGGACACGCGGTCGTTCCAGACGATGAATGACGAAGGCCTATCGCGGCTCGCCGGTCAAAAAAGCCCGGCGGCAGCGCCGCCGGGACGATATTCAGGCCTTTCGGCCGGCTCACATGCCCAGCGAAGCCTTGTAGAGCTTGATCTGGTTCTCGCGGCCGATCTGGTCGGTGATCTTCTCCCAGGCCGCGGCGATCGCATCGGCGGTCTCCTGCGCCGACTTGTACTGGCCGTTGACGCCCTTAACCAATTCATCCTCGGCGATAGAGTAGTACTGGAAGATGCCGGGGATGCGCGGTTCGATCGCCGCGTTCGGGTGATTGTAGCTGTCGAGGTTGGAGCCGAGATAATCCTCGACGAAGGCGCGATCGTAACCCGCCGCTTCCCACTCGTCGTACTGGAAGTGCGAATTGCGGTAGGGCTGGAAGCCTGAGGGATAGGCAGCGGTCCAGAGCGACAGGTCCTTGCCGCCGAGATGCGCCGCGGCCGACCAGGCGGCCTTGCGCTTCTTCTCGTCCGACGAGACGCGGCTGGTCACATAAACGCCCCAGCCGAGATAGGCCATGTTCGGAGCAAAGTTCTCCTTCTCCTCCCAGGCGCTCGTCTTGGCGTTGTAGACGCGCCTGGCGCCGGGGTTGATCGAGAAGCCGACCACGTCGCCCACGACGGAGGTGTCGGAGGTCCGGGCGTTGGAGCCGACGTCGCCCCACCAGCAGAGCGCGGCACCCGTGCCGCCGAGGAACTGCGAGAACGCCGTGGCGTTCGGGTCGGCGTTGAGCTGATCCGGCGGATAGGCGTTGGCCTTGACGAGATCGAGCACGTCCTGGATCGCCTGCACCCAGGCCGGGTTGTTGACGCGCGGCTTCATGGTGTCCGGGTCGAACAGCCAAGCCTTGTCGTCCGGATGTTTGGCATAGGCGGAAGCGCGGTCCTCGAGGAAGTAGAAGCCGAAGCCGCCCCACTGATACTTCAGCGGATCGAGGAAGCCAAAGGCCGGTGCGCCGGTGAGCGGATCGGTCTTGCCGGCAAGCGCGGTCGCCAACGCCGGAAAATCCTCCCAGTGCCGGGGAACCTCGGCCATGCCACTGAGCGAGCCGTCGCCGAAATAGTCCTTGCGGTACGCGAAGGTGTGGCAGTCGCCGTCGATGGTGATGCGATAGGTTTTGCCATCCCAGGTGCCGACAGGCGCCTTGAGGTAGTTGACCAGGTCGTCGGCCTCGATCTGCTTCGCGACCCAGTCGGGCATCTCGTCGAGCAAGCCCTTGCCGGCTGTGTCGCCCTCGAAGGGCGCGCCCATCTCGATGACGTCGAAGTCCACGGTGCCGGTGGCGATCGACTGCTGCAGGCGGGCGTTGTAGTCCGCCTGGGCGAGGTCGATCCAGTTGATCTTGGCACCGGTATAGGCCTCCCAAGGCTTGAGGAAGCCGCGGAACAGGAAGTTGTGGAGGTTCTGGTTGTTGAGACCCATGAAGGTCAGCTCGACGCCCGCGAACTCGCCCTCCTTGACGTTTGCCTTGGTGGCGCCGAGGCAGAGCTCGCCGACCTTCTGCCAGTCGGCGTCGGTGGGCGAACCCTTGCCGACACCCGGAATCTTCAGGATTTCTGCGCGCACATTGTCCTGCGCCGACGCCTCGCCGGTGAGGGCACCGAGCCCCGCGGATGAGGCGGCGGCGATGGCTGCCATGCTCGCTGCGCCCTTCAGCACGTCGCGCCGTGTGGCGCCCATGCGAAGCATCTGGTTGTAAAGACTTACTTTCATGTCATTTCCTCCCGGACATGTCTGTAAACTGGTGTCGGCCTGCCGGCCGCTTGCGTGTCGCTTGGTCGTTCCCCCGGTCCGAAACGGACGAGGTGCGTCACCCCGTTCATCGGCGCATAGTTGTTTCATGCGTGCAAGACGCTCGCCACTATTCTCGGAACGCGTTTCCGTGTCAACGGAGATGGACGGTCGTTGGTAGGACCAGTTTCACCATGGACTTGCCGCCATCCGTTGGTTAGCTTCGCCGCAAAAAGCGAACACGCGGGGGAGCGATGGCGCAGGTAGCGATCCGGAACGTCTCGAAGGCTTTTGGCGCGGTGAGGGTGCTGCACGAGGTCAGCGTCGACATCGCCGACGGCGCCTTCGTGGTGCTTGTCGGGCCTTCCGGCTGCGGAAAGTCGACCTTGCTGCGCATGGTGGCCGGCCTGGAGAGCGTCAGCGGCGGCGACATCGCCATCGGCGAGCGCGAGGTGACCAACCTGCCGCCGGCCAAGCGCGACATCGCCATGGTGTTCCAGAATTATGCGCTCTATCCGCACAAGACGGTGGCGCAGAACATGGCTTTTGCCCTCAAGCTCCGCAAGACCGATCCGAAAGTCATCGCAGATCGCGTCAAGAAAGCGGCTGAAATCCTTGATTTGACTCCCTATCTCGAGCGTTATCCGCGCCAGCTTTCCGGCGGCCAGCGCCAGCGCGTCGCCATGGGCCGCGCCATCGTGCGCAATCCCCAGGTGTTCCTGTTCGACGAGCCCCTGTCCAATCTCGACGCAAAGCTGCGCGTTCAGATGCGCACCGAGATCAAGGAACTTCACCAGCGCCTGAAAACCACCACGATCTACGTCACCCACGACCAGGTGGAGGCCATGACCATGGCCGACAAGATCGTGGTAATGCAGGCCGGGCGGATCGAGCAGATGGGTGCGCCGCTCGACCTGTTCGACCGTCCCGCCAATGTCTTCGTAGCGGGCTTCATCGGCTCGCCGGCCATGAACATCCTGAAGGGCAGGGTGTCGGGCGGCGCCGTCGAGGTCGACGGCGTGAGACTGCCGGTTCCGGCTGCCGTAAAAGTGTCGGACGGACAGGACGTGCTCTACGGTGTACGGCCCGAGCATCTCGAACTCGCGGCGGAGGGTTTTCCGGCCGAGATCAAGGTGGTCGAGCCGACCGGTTCGGAGACCATGGTGTTCTTGCGCTTCGGCGCGGGCGAGCTGGTGGCGCTGTTTCGCGAACGGCACAATTTCAAGCCGGGCGACACGCTGACGCTGCGCCCGCGCGTCGAATCCGTTCACCTGTTCGATCCGGCGAGCGGCAGGCGTCTCTAGGGATACACGCAGCCCATTCCACCGGGCGCGACAAAACATTCGGGAGGAATTTGAATGCTGAAGGGAATAGACCCGCTGCTCAACGCTGACGTGCTCCAGGCCTTGCGGGCAATGGGCCACGGCGACGACCTGATCATCGCCGATACAAATTTCCCCTCCGATTCGGTTGCCAGGCAGACGCGGCTCGGAAAGCTGCTCAGGATCGACGCCTCCGCCGCCGAGGTGGCGAAGGCGGTGCTGTCGCTCTATCCGCTCGACACATTCGTCGACGACGCGGCCGCGCGCATGGAGATCGTCGGCAAGCCGGATGAGATTCCCGCTGTCCAGCAGGAAGTTCAGAAAGAGATAGACGTGGCCGAGGGAAAATCCTGGCCGATGATATCGGTCGAACGCTACGCCTTCTACGAGCGCGCCAAACAGGCCTATTGCGTGATCCAGACCGGCGAGCGCCGCTTCTATGGCTGCTTCGCCTTCCGCAAGGGCGTGATCCCGCCGGATGCGTGACGCTATGTCGAAGCCGATCGTCATCCTCGGTGTCTTCGTCGCCGACACCGCCTATCGCGCCCAGCGCCAGCCGCGCATGGGCGAAACCATTTTGGGCAACGGCTTCAAGCTGGGGCCGGGAGGAAAAGGCTCCAACCAGGCGGTTGCCGCCGGGCGCCTCGGTGCCGACGTCAGTTTCATCACGCGGCTTGGCCGGGACCCCTTCGCCGAGATGGCGCTTGCGACCTGGCGCGATGCGGGCGTGAAACCCGCCGTCATCGAGACACCCGAAAGTTACACCGGCGCCGCCTACATCTTCGTCGAGGAGGGCACCGGCAACAATGCCATCATCGTCTCGCCGGGCGCGGCCATGCTGATCTCGCCGGCCGATATCGACCGCAACGCCGACCTGATCCGCGCGGCAGGCGTCTTCGTCACCCAGCTCGAGCAGCCGATCGACGCCGCGATCCACGCTCTGGAAATTGCCAAGGCGGCGGGGGTGACCACCATCCTCAATCCGGCGCCGGCGGCGAAACTTCCCGACACGATCTTCGCGCTTTGCGACTACGTCACGCCGAACGAGACCGAGACCGAGGAACTGACCGGCATCAAGGTCGAGAACACCGACGACGCACGCCGCGCCGCCGCTGTGTTTTTGGAGAAGGGCGCGGGTGCCGCGCTGATCACGCTCGGCGAAAAAGGCGCGCTCCTGCATGACGGAAAAGTCTCGGAACTCGTGCCGGCCGTTTCCGCGGGGCCGGTGGTCGAGACGACAGGAGCGGGCGACGCCTTCAACGGCGGGTTTGCCGTCGGCCTGTCGCGAGGTCTCGACCCGGTGGATGCGGTGCGATTCGCCTGCGCGGTGGCGGGCATTTCGGTGACCCGGCATGGCACCGCCCCCTCCATGCCGACGCTTGCCGAGGTCGAAAAACTGCTCGCGTGCTGACGATTGCCTCAGCGTTCGCTCGAGGAACTCCGGCGCGCCGCGGAGATTTTCCGGTCGAACCATTGGCGCAGGAACGGCATCGCGACCGAGCCGAACATGCCGAGCATCTTCATTTGCATCCCCGGATAGATGGCGAATTGGCCGCGATCGAGCCCCGCAAGCGCGGCGCGCGCCACGTCAGGCGCCGCCCACAACCCGCCAGCGCCCATAGTCGACTGCGCCTCGGCGGGGCGAAGCGGCCGTTCGGCTGCAAGCTGTGGGGTTTCCGTGTCGGGTGGAAAACAGATGGACACGGTGATGCCGGCGAGCCGCGCCTCGGCGCGCAGCGCCTCCGCGAATCCCGCCACGGCATATTTCGACGCGCAGTAGGCGGTGTAGCCATAAATGCCGATCATTCCGGCGCCCGAGCCGAGCATCAGGATATTGCCGCTCCGACGCCCCAGCATACCCGGATAGACGGCGCGCACCGCATTGACCGTACCGAGCAGGTTGGTACGAATCTGGCCTTCGAAGGCATTGGCCGGCTGCTCCTCGAAGCGGCCGGGCGCGACGATGCCGGCCGAGGTTATCAGCGTATTGCACGAACCGAGCGTGGCCTCGCAGCGCCCGATCGCGGCGGTTATCCCCGGCCCGTCGCCGACGTCGGCGGCTTCCGTATGGAAGCCGTTGCCTGCCGCGCCGAACCGCGCCTGAAGCCCGTCGCGCACCGCACGCAACGACGCCTGGTTTCGGGCGATCAGCGATACATCGTCGCCACGCGCGGCGCAGGCCTCGGCCAGCGCCGCGCCGATGCCGCTCGATCCTCCGGTTATGATGACGTGCGCCATGCCCGATCCATTCGTGAGGTCGTTACCATGTGGCCGCCGACGCGACAAATCCCCGAAACGCTGCTGGTGCAAAAGCCTTGATCTGCGGAGTAAAAATTGCGAACACCGCGCGCCGGCGGCATGGTGGAGGGGAGGTCGGCCATTCTGTATTTGGCGGTGCTGTTCATCCATGGCGGCATCCTGACGGGGATAAAATTTGGCACCTTTCGGGCACCCTCTGGCTTTGGTAGCGGCAAGCTTTGCCGTCGCTTTCGCCGTTGCGGTGATGGTCGACGGGTTTGCGATGCCGGCAAAGGTGCGGGCTGCCAACCGCCCGCGGCCGCCGGCGAGCCTGCTCGTCGACCTGCTGGCGCGGGCCGCGGTGGTGGCCGTCGTCTTCGCGCTGTTCTTCGCCATCTCGTGGCGCCCGCTCTATGCGGCGGCCGGCACCATCAGCACGCTCGCCATTTTCACCCTGATCTCGCGCGCCAAATACGAATTCATCCGCGAGCCGTTGGTGTTTTCCGACATCGCGCTGGTGATGCTGGTCTTTCGGCACAAGGAGATGTTCTACGCCGGCTGGCTGAACATCCTCTTCTGGCTCGTCGCCTTTGGCTATGTGTTCGGCGCCTCGGCGCTGTTCATGATTTTTGAGCCCTCGGTGCTCCCGGCGGCGAATCGGCCGGTGCTGATCGCGCTCATGGCCGTGGCCGCCATCTTGCCCTGGCTGCTGCCGCTGGAGCGGCACGCGCGGCGCACGCTGGCCGCGATCTCCGCGAAGCTGACCGGCAACCACGACATCAAGGTGCTGACGGTCCGCCTGGGCACACTTGCCGCCGTGACCTACAGCTTCTTGACGTGGCTTGGCATGCGGCCAAACACGCTGCAGGCGCCGGCTGAGACCGGCATCGGCGCCCCGGCCGTCGCGAGCCGGCATACGGCTCCGCCGCTGGTGGTCATCTGGCAGTCGGAATCCTTCATGGACATGCGCCATTTCGGCGTGTCGTCGCTGGCGCTGCCCAATCTCGACCGTCTGCGCCGGCGCGCCGCGGAGTGGGGCCGCATGTCGAGCATCTTCGAGGGCGGCTATACACTGCGCACCGAGTTTTCGGTGATTTCCGGCTTGCCGCCGGACCAGCTTGGCCCCGACGCCTCGCACCCCTATCTGCGCGCCGGGCCTTATGCGGACATTGCCTGGCCCAATCGTTTTCGCAAGGCCGGTTGGTCGACGCACTTTATACATCCCTACGATCGCCAGTTCTTCTCGCGCGACCGCGCACTTCCGCAACTCGGTTTCGAAGCGCTCACCATGCTCGATGCCTTTGACCACGACCGCGAGCACGAGGGTCCATACGTCTCGGATCTGACGCTGTCGCGGCGCGTTCTGGACCGCTGTCGCGAAGATGGCGGGAAGGGGCAGTTCCTGTTCGCGGCGTCGATGGAGAACCACGGGCCCTGGCATCCCGGCCGTCACGGCGACGCCAATGATCCGCTCGACATCTACCTCGCCATCCTCCAGCGTTCCGATGCCGCGCTGGGCCATCTGGCGGACGAACTCGACCGCATGGACCGGCCCGTCTGGCTTGCCTTCTACGGCGACCATGCACCGATGTTGAAGTCCTTCGCGGACCCGTTTCCGGACCCGCGCACCGATTATCTCATCGTGCCGATGGGCCACGCGGCCGGAGGGGTCGCGGCTGCGGGCGCGCCCGCCGAAAAGGCGCCATGGCGCATCATCGCCGACATGGTCAGGCATGCCGGTTTCGGCAACTGGCTGGCATCAGGCGGACCGGCCACGGATATCGCCCGATGACCGCAGACATGCCGGCGGAAGATACTTCGTCGCGGCAAACCTTCCTCTTCCTGCAAGGGCCGTCTTCGCCGCTGTTCGCGCGCATCGCCGACAATCTGCAGCGCTTCGGCCACCGCTGCGTCCGCATCAACCTATGCGCGGGAGACTGGGTGTTCTGGCGACGCCCCGGCGCGATCAACTATCGGGGCCAGGTCGACCATTGGCCGGCCTTCGTCGCGGAGGTCATGGATCGCGAAGGAGTCACCGGCATAGTCCTGCTCGGCGAGGAGCGTCCGCACCATGTGGCCGCCATCGCAGCCGCCAAGGCACGCAACGTCACCGTCTACGCGGTGGAGATGGGCTATCTCCGGCCCGACTGGATTCGCATCGAGAAAGGCGGCAGCGGCCATCACTCGCATTTTCCAGTCGATCCGGAGATGATCCTTCGCGCGGCCTCCGAGCTTCCGGAGCCGGACCTGAGCGTGCACTACAGCCAGACTTTCGTGTCGGATGCCATCTACGACCTGATGTTCAATCTGCCGAATGTCTTTGCCTGGTTCTTTTATCCGCACTACCGCTGGCACGCGATCTTTCATCCGCTTGCGGAATATTACGGCTGGATCGGCCGGTTGCTGAACGGGAAGCGGCGCGCCGTGGAGGCGGAAGAGACCATAGCCAGCGTGGTGGACGGTCCCGATCCCTATTTTGTGATGCCGCTGCAACTGGAGACGGACTACCAGATTCGCAGCTATTCGGTCTTCCGAAGCCAGCGCACCGCGATCAAACTTGTGATCTCATCCTTCGCCGACCATGCCCAGCCGAACGCCCGGCTCTTGATCAAGGTTCATCCGCTCGACAATGGGCTGATCAAATGGTCCGACGAGATCAAGGCGCACGCGCAACGCCATAGCGTCGCCGACCGCGTCCATTTTGTCGACGGCGGCAACCTCAATCGCATGGTCTCTCAGTCGGCCGGCGTGGTGACGATCAATTCCACCGCCGCGATGATCGGGCTGCAGCGCGGAATCCCGGTGAAGACGCTGGGGCTTGCGATCTACGACATTCCCGGCATGACCGACGATCAGCCGCTCGACCGGTTCTGGCGCGAAGCCAAAGCCCCGAACGCTGAGCTTGTCGGGGCTTTCGTGCGCCTGGTTGCGGCGACCGTTCACGTGCGCGGAAATTTCTATTCCGATACCGGCGTGGACGCGGGCGCGGCGGCCATCGCCAAACGCCTGCACGAGAAGTCCGTCAACGAGCCCGGCGGCTATGTCGAGAAACCGCAACGCAGCCGTCCCGACAAGGACCTTTTCTGAAGGGCATATCGGATAGTTCCGGCGCCGCCTAGGCTGGCAATCGGCTCAGGCTTCCGCGGCCATCCTGCGCAGCACCGCCTCGATGTCCACCGAGCCGATGCCGAAATTGCGGTCCACCAGCGCCTCGAGTTTCCCCGCGGTCTGGTCCACGGCGTATTCGATCTGCTCCGGCGTATGCTCGCTGGTGATGAAGAAGCGTAGCCGCGCCAGGCCCTCCGGCACGGCCGGGTGGATGATCGGCATGACGTTGACGCCGGCCGCCAGCAGATCGTTGGAAAGCTGCGCGGCGCGCAGCGAATCGCCGATGATGACCGGAATGACGGAGCAGCCGACGCTGACCCCGGTGTCCAGTCCCCGCTCGCGGGCAAGATCGAAGAACAGATTGCCGTTGCGGCGCATCCGGGCGACGCGCTCGGGCTCGCGGTCGATCAGGTCGAGCGAGGTCCAGGCGGCGGCGGCGAGCGATGGGGCGAGCCCGACGCTGTAGACGAAGCCGCCGGCGCTGCCCTTGAGCAGCCTGATCAACGCTTCGTTGCCGGCGATGTATCCGCCGCAACTCGCCGTCGTCTTGGAAAGGGTTCCCATCCAGATATCGACGTCGCGCGGATTGCACTTGTGATATTCCGCCGTGCCCCGGCCGGTATCGCCGATGACGCCGAGCGCATGCGCGTCGTCGACCATCAGCCAGCAACCGTAACGTGACTTCAATTCGATCAGTTTCGGCAGGTCGGTGACGTCGCCGTCCATCGAATAGACGCCCTCGACCACGATCAGGATGCGCCGATGCCGGCCGGTGACCGAGCGCAGCACGCGCTCCAAGTCTTCCATGTCGTTGTGGCGGAACAGCCGGCGATGCGAGCCCGAAAGCTTCGCCCCGATCAGCGCGCTGTTGTGGATGAACTCGTCATGAACGATCAGATCCTCCGGCCCGAGCAAGGTGCCGATGGTCGCCACATTGGTCAGGTAGCCGCTGACGAAAACAATCGCCGCATCGACGCCGTAGAAGGCGGAAATCTTGGCCTCGAGTTCGCCGTGGACGGGACGCTCACCGGCGACGAGACGGCTGGCGGACGCCGAAATGCCATAGCGGTCTATCGCGGTCTTCGCCGCCCCCAGCACCTCGGGATGACGGTTCATGCCGAGATAGTCGTAGGACGCGAAGTTGATCAGCGTCCTGCCGTCGACGACCGTCGTTGCGCCGGCGGCGCCCGCATGGCTGCGGAAGAACGGGTTGTCGATGCCGAGCTGGTCGCCGGCCGCGGCTTGCGCCACGATCTGCTTGTGCTCCGGCAGGTCGGTGAAGGCGGGCGCGGGATTGATCTGCGGCACCGCGGCCGGCCGCGCGGCGCGCTTCGGCGTCGCCGGCCGGGCGTGGTCCTTCATGAAGCTCAGAACCTGATCCCGGACCGCGCGTGATCCCTGGTTGCCGTCGGTCATTGCACGTTCGCCTTGGCCGGATTGGTGTGGCGCGACGCGAGGTGGTCGACCACGACTGTGTTCGCCGCCTTTTCCTCAGCGCCGTCCGCTCCGGCATGTTGCGTGATCTTGAGGTAGAGTTTTCGCGACACGTCGCCCACGGTCGTGCTCTGGGTGACGCTGGAAAGCGGCATCTCGAAACCGGTCTTCTGGCGGAAGCTCATGCCGAGTTCCATCGCCATCAGGCTGTCGAGGCCGACGTCCTTAATCACTTTCAGTGGCGATATCTCGCTTGCCGGCACCCGCAGGATCGACGCGATCTCGCTGGCGACGAGCTGGAAGATGAGGTTCTCGCCTTCCTCCTGGCTCTTGCCCTCGACCATCGCCACGAGGTCGATCAGTTCGCCGTCGCCCGCCGTCGACTGGGTCTTGGCGGAACGGGCAACAACCTCGAACAGGGGAGCGGCGACCGTCCTCAAGTGGCGGGCCATGCTCATGTCGATCTCGGCGATTGCGACGGTTGCCGCGTCGACCGTGCCGGGATCGCGCAACACATAGTCCTCGACATAGGCCAGCGCCTGCGCAGCCGTCATGCCGGTCTTGCCGATGCGTTTCGACAGCATATCGTTGACGTCGGTGTTGCGGGCGAGGAAGCCAGTGTCGGAGATGGCGCCGAAGCCGACGGCCAATGCCGGCAGGCCGATGCGGCGGCGTGCCCTGGCCAGCCCTTCCAGATAGCCGTTCGCCGCCACGTAGTTCGCCTGTCCGGGATTCCCCACGAGGGTCGTCGCCGATGAGAACAGGATGAAATGGTCGAGCTCGTCCTGGCGGGTGAGCCGGTCGAAGATCGCCGCGGCCTTGGCCTTTGGGTCGACGACGGCGCGTACGCGCTCGTCCGTCAGATTCTCGATCAGCGCGTCATCGAGCACCATGGCCGCATGGACCACCGTCTTCAGTGGGGCATCCGCGCGGATGTCTCCCAGAAGCTTGGCGACAGCCGCTTCGTCGGTGATGTCGCAGGCATAGACGCTGGTCACCACGCCGCGCGTCGCCCATTTGCGGATCGCCGCCGTGGTCTCGTCGTCGGCGACGCCGCGGCGCGTGCACAGTGCCAGCTTACGCGCGCCATGTTCGACCAGCCACCCGGCCGCAGCCAGGCCGAAACCGCCGATGCCGCCGAGCACCAGATGCACACCTTCGCGGTCCAATTGCAGGCTGGCGCGTGGAGCGATGGACACGAAATCCTTGCCGGACACCGGCGCTGTCACGACGATCTTGCCGATGTGGCCCGAGCCTTGCATCAGGCGGAAGGCGCTGACGATCTCGTCATGCCTGAATGCGCGGTAGGGCAGGGGCGCGAGTTCGCCCCGCTCGAACATCGCCGAGATCTCGGCAAGCAGGCTGGCGCTCAGTTCCGGCAGCGTGTTCAGCAACTGGTCGGCGTCGATGCCGAAATAGCTGATGTTGCGCCGGAACGGCCGAAGCCCGATCTTCGTGTCGGAATAGAAGTCGCGTTTTCCCAGTTCAAGGAACCGGCCGAACGGCTTGAGCAGCGAAAGGCTGCGCTCCATCGCTTCCGAGAACAGCGAATTGAGTACGGCGTCGACGCCGGCCTGGTTCGTCACGGCGAGCACGTCGTCGACGAATTGCAAGCTGCGGGAATTGAAGACGTGATCGGCGCCCAGCGTCTCGAGCAGCCGGCGCTTTTCCGTCGACCCAGCGGTCGCGATGACCTTGGCGCCGCGCGCTTTTGCGATTTGCAGGGCCGCGAGCCCGACGCCGCCCGCGCCGCCATGGATGAGGATGGTCTCGCCGGGGCGAAGGCGCGCAAGCTCGACGATCGCGTAGTAGGCGGTGAGGAAGGCGACCGGCAGGGTTGCACCGGCAACGGGGTCGATGCCCGCCGGAAGCTTTGCCACGCCGGAACGCTTAACGCAGACATGCGTGGAGAAGGCGGCGGGCGCCACCGCCATCACCGCGTCGCCGACCGCGAGATCGATGACGTCCGCGCCGACGGCCTGGACGTAGCCCGCGCATTCCATGCCGATGGTCGGGCCGGCGAAGCCGTCTTCCAGCGCTTCCTCAGGCAGCATGCCCATCGCCCACATCACGTCGCGGAAGTTGAGGCCGGTGGCCGCAACGGCGATGCGGATTTCGTCCGGCTCCGGCTCTGCCGGAACGGTGGTCTGCCAGACGATGCTACCGACCTGCGAGGCCGTGCGCTGCCTGACCGTAGCGGCGGGGAAATCGCTGGTCGACGCCTGGCTGGTCGGCAGTGGGCCAGGCGCAACGCGCACTTCCATCGCGCCCTCGGTCAACGGGTCGATCGCCCATTCGCGATTGTCGCCCTCGGCTGTCATCAGGGCCAGCGTCCGCTTGATGCGGGTCGTGAAGTTCCAACCCTGAACGCCCGAGATATCCACGGAATGAAGGTCGATCACGTCGAATTCATTTCTCAGCACGCGCAGGAACGCCCACAATCCGGCATCGCTTGCGGATGCGTGATGCGCCGTTTCCTCGGCCTCCATCACGACAGCCAGACGCTTCTTCCCGGCGGGCGCATCCGAAGGTGCGTGTGCCCTCAAGACTTCGGCGACGGTGCGCAGCCGCATGAGGCTGCGCTGCAGCCTGGCCGATCCGTCGGCCTCGACGGTGTCGGGCAGATAGATGATGTTGAGGTCGCCCCTGCCGAAGCGGCCGAGCGCGGTTGCCAGCGCGCTGCGATCCTTGTCGGCAACGCCGGTCAGGCGCAGGAAGCAGGCTTCGGCATCTTCGAACGCCGATCTGGCCTTCGCGGACAGCCGGCCATCATGGACGACCAGCGTGGACTGCCGGGCGACAGGTGCCGCGGCAACCGTGTCGGTGCCGCGTCCGCGAGCCTCGACCGCGATGGCCGCTCCGTGCGGCAGACTGTGGCGAACGACGGTGACATTGTCGAAGGGCAGGTAGCGCAGCAGCGACTGCCAGTCGTCCACCGAGGCAAGCTGCCCGACCGGGAACTCGACGCCCTTGCTGCGATCGAACCATCCCTCGTTGAGGCCGAAGGCGAAATCGGCGAATGCATTGGGCGCGGTCGCGCAGAACAGAAGCTGCGTCGAAGCCCCGACCGCGGCTTCGACAGCCTCGTGACGCCCTTCGGCGCTCAGCAGTTCGAATATGTGGTCGGCGGCGCTGACGATGATGTCGGCCGTCCCGGTGCGCGCAAGCTCCGACGGCCGCGCGACCGTCACATGGGGCTCGGTTTCGAAAGCGATCGAAAGCTCGCCGAATGCCGCGTCACGCGATTCCACCGCCACGAAGGCCGCCCCGGTTTCTGCCGCCAGACGCGCGAAATCAGCCGTCACCGAGCGTGAAACCGTGCCGAGTTCGACGATGCGGCGCACCGGCGCCGATGCCTTGCGCGTTTCGATCGCCGTCTTCAAGGCTGTGGTGACCATGTCGACGCGGCTCGCGCTGGCGGGCGAATGGACCCGCAGGCTTTCAAGCATCGTATCGCTGATGACATAGGGTTTCGACTGGCCGGAACCCTCCTGTCGGGCTTGGCCTGCCGATGGCGCGTGCAGAATCTCCAGCCGCTGGAGCGCCTCGAAATACACGTCGTTGACGGCAACGATCTCGGCGATGCGGTCGGGCCGTTCGCGATAGATCGCGTTGAGGATCGCCGGAACCGGCGGCAAAGAGCATTCCGGCTGAAGCGTCCAGCTGCCGTCGCTTTGTGTGGCGAGGCCGACTTCCTCCAGCAGGTAGAGGCCATTGGCGACGAATCGCTGGAAACCCAGATCGCCGGGCAGCGCATCGCTTGCAATCACGCCGGTGTTGCGGCTCGCCTTGCGGGCAATCTCGAAATTGGCGCGATAGATCGCCGCCTCGAGCATCTGCGAGGAACCGTCGCCCTCGTCGTCGTCCGATGCGGAGAAGAGCGGACCAGCATCCCTGGGCTGCGACCTGACGGCGTCGCCGAAGGGCGACAGCCGCGAAGGGACCAGGCTCTGGTGATAGGTGACGTCTTCGAGCGGCTTCTGCTGGCGCAGGAACGTGCGCTTGAAGCGGCAGTCCTCGAAACTGGCGACGACTTCGCCCGCCTTGTCGAGGAAGATGAACCCGGCCTTGATCGATCCGGCCGAAACCCGTCCAATATCGATGATGGCCCTGGTGATCGTCGTGCCGGGGCGATAGAGACGGGCCGTTCCGAAGCGCACGGGAATGTAAGGCGCGCCGCGCTTGTCGCCCGAAATCTCTCCGAACACCGCGACGAGACCATGGAAGGCCGCGTCGACGGAAACCGGATGCAGGCTGTAGGCGACGTGCGGATTTCCCGCCGGCTCGGGCGGCGCGATGGCCACGTCGATGCGGTTTTCGTTGATCCGTGACGCCTCGCGCATCAGGCGGAAGGTCGGCCCGTAGTCCAATCCAAACTGGTGGGCGGTCTCGTAGGCCGTCGCACCATTGATCAGCGTCGTGTCGGCGCGCTTCCAGGCAGCCGCCATCGCCGCCGGACGTTCGGTGGAAAGCTTTCGGCAGCGGGCCACGGCATGCAACGTCCAATCGTCATTGCTCAGCCTGTCGCGCGACTTGATCTCGACGTCGCCGGTGTCGCCGAACATCGTCGTCGACAATTCGCGAAGATGGTTTTCCGAGAGCTCGAGCGGCCTGAATATTTCCAGGTTGGAGACCTCTATCTGGTCGCTCGATAGAAACTGGCGCGCGACGGACAGCGCGATGTCGAGGAACGCACTGCCCGGCAGGATCGATTTGTGGTCGACGACATGTTCGGCCAAGTCCGGGAACAGATGCGCGTCGATATGGTTCTTCCAACTGCCGCCCGACAGGTCGATCCGCCAGCCGGCGAGTGAATGGGGCGCTTCCAGCCGCCCGTAGAGGTCGATCGCGTCGCTGGTGAATTCGTGCCGCATGTCGATCGGCTCGAAAGGCAGAAGCGGCAGCGCAATCCTGGCGTTGCGCTGGCCGAACGCCTTGCGCCGGTCGAATGCGCCGCCATTCGCCAGGACCCGCGCATAGACGGTGGAGACGGGGTCGGCGACGCTTTCCTCGCGCATCAGCGACGAGATCGCCGACGCGGCCACGGCACGGTCCTTGATGGTGTCGCGCAGATACGAGGTCAGGATCGGGCGCGGTCCGATCTCCACGAACAAGGTGCAGCCCATGTCGAGCGCCGCATTGGTGCCGGCGAGAAAATTCACCGGCTCGCGGACATTGCTCCACCAATAGGCGGGATCGAGGCTGTTTCCGGAGAGCACGCCACCGGTCACGGTCGAGATGAAGGGTATCTGCGACGGCCTGAGCGCGATCTGCGCCATGTCCTCGAGGAAGTCGTCCTTGGCGATCTCGATTAGCGGATGGTGGAACGGATAGTTGATGTCGAGAACCTGGCCAACCACGCGCTCGGCCTTCATGACGTCCCTGAGCGCGACGATCTGGTCGCTCGGCCCCGATACGGTCACCGAACCCTTTGCGTTCGCGGCGGCGACGGTGATCTGATCGAGGCCGTTGCGCTGGCAGAAGGCGAGCGCGTCGTCGGGAGAAAGCTGCACGGCTGCCATGCGGCCGAGGCCGGCGAGCCGGTCCTGGTGATAGGAGCGCTTGGCGACCACCGAAACAGCGTCGACCAGAGAAATCGCGCCTGAAACATAGGCCGCCGCGACCTCTCCCACCGAATGGCCGTAGACGGCATCCGGCTTGACGCCGAGCAGAGACAGCACGTCGGCAAGCGCCGCCTGGATGGCGAACAGCAGCGGCTGCGCGATCTTGGTGTCCTGAAGCTTGGTCTCCAGGTCGCCGTCGAACAGAAGGTCGATCAGGCTGATCTGCGAGCGCACCTGGAACAGGGCGTGGATGACGTTGAAGCGGTCGCGGAAGGCCATGTTACGGCGATAGGCGTCGATCGCCATTCCCGCCCATTGCGAGCCGTTGCCGGAAAACACGAAGGCGATCTTCGATTGGTCGCGAATGGCCTCGGCCTGCACCGCCTCGCGGCTGTCCCTGTCGCGGGTGCGCGAATCGATTGCCTTGATGATCGCGTCCGGATCGTCGTTTGCCACCACGAAGCGATGCTTGAGATGATGGCGGTTGGCGCCGGCGGCTGCGATAAGCGGGCGCCGTTCGGCCAGCGTCGCGTCGCGGAGGGTTGCCCGATAGGATTTCAGCAGGACGTCGAGCGCCGAAGCCGTATGCGCGCTGGCGAGGAAGACTTTTCCGACTGCTTCCGGCTTTTCGCGTTCGCGCGGGTTCTGCGGGTCGCTGATGATGATGTGGGCGTTGGTGCCGCCGAAGCCGAACGAGTTTACGCCCGCTAGACGGGCGTGTTTGCCGTGCAGCAGTTCGATCGGCTCGGCCGCGACATGCACGTTGAGCGCGTTGAAATCGACCGCGTCGTTGGGCGTCTCGAAATGCAGCGAGGCCGGGAAATAGTTGTTCTCCAGCGCCAGCATCGCCTTCATCAACCCGAGCAGGCCGGAAGCGGGTTCGGTGTGGCCGATATTGGTCTTGATCGAACCGATCGGGATCGGTGCGCGGCGCGCCGCGCCGATGACCGTGCCGATCGACCAGATTTCGGCCGGATCGCCGACCTTCGTTCCGGTCCCGTGGCCCTCGACGAAGGCCAGCCGGTTCGGATCGATGCCGTTGCCTTCGTAGAGCGATCTGAGAAGCTGCGCCTGTGCTTGTTCCGACGGCAGGGAAATGCCGTTGGTGCGGCCAGCCGAATTGACGGCGGAAGCCAGGACGCGGCCGTAACTCCGGTCGCCCTGCGTCAGCGCGACGTCGCTGCGGCGCAGGATGATGACGGCGCCACCCTCGGCGCGGACATAACCCATGCCGTCATTGTCGTAGGCGCGGCAGAGTCCTTCCGGCGAGAGCATGCGCGCCTGCGCGAAGCCGACGAAGGCGAGCGGATGGGCGAGCACATTGACGCCGCCGACGATGGCGGTATCGACCTCGCCGCTCTCCAGTGCCTTCATCGCCAGGTCGAGCGCGACGAGCGACGACGAGCACGCCGTGTCGACCGTGAGGCTTGGGCCGTTCAGGCCGAAGACGTGCGAGATGCGGTTGGAGACGATCGACAGCGTGTTGCCGGTCATGAAATGCGGACCCGCGGCGGAGGGGTCCTCGACGATCAGATTGCCGTGGTCGAGCCCGGAAGCGCCGACATAGACGCCGACGCGCTGATGCCGAAGGTCGGAATGGTCGATATTGGCGCTTTCCAGGGCGCGCCAGGTCAGTTGCAGGATCATCCGCTGCTGCGGGTCCATGAGCTGCGCTTCGCGCTGCGACAGCCCGAACACGCCGGGATCGAAGCTGAAGCAGTCGTCGATTATGCCGGCTGCGAAAGTGTAGGTCTTGCCGCGCGTGCCGATTTCGGGATGCCAATAGCGCGACTGGTCCCACCGGTCGGCAGGCACCCGCGTGATCATGCATTGACGCTGCCGCAGCAGGTCGAAAAGCTGCTCAGGTGTGTCCGCGCCCGGCGCTCGGACCGCGCGACCTATGATTTCTACCGACATGTGCCCTGACGCCACTATACCAAGATCATGAAAGAAATACCGGCTTTCGCAAGCCGAGCGTCAGCGGAAACCGCTCGTGGTTCCTGCATTGGTTGCGCCCCGCAAAACGGGATGAGAAACTGGAAATGACACCATCGGCGTGTCCCCCGGTCCAGGTAGTTGCATTCCTGAGCTCGCAAATTGCCTGCCGCCTAGTCTCATGCTCCCCAGCAATTCTGTAGTAGCTCATATGGTGGCGCGAAACAATCGAGGCAGATGAATAGAAAGCCACTACAACGTAGCTCGTTCGAGAAAGCGTTTCCATTCAAACCGTTAACCGAGCCCTTCAAGAACGGTCGTGTCGCCGCCGCCTTTCCGTCCTTGTTGTTTAAGTGAGTCGGACGATTCAGCGGCCCAACTCGAATCCAATAATGGTTTTCTTGCGTCGATCCGACAAAAAAATAGCGGCCATGACTGCACAGCAAAGTGCGGCCGCGAATCGCGAGTCCGCCGGACTGTTAAGACACGAAGCCATCGTTCGCGGCATAGTTGCAGCAAACGCCCGCCATTGACAAGGGGGCGTGGCCCGATCAATTGGACGGAAAATACGCTGACGTCGTGAAATGCGGGGTGGAATGGTTGCGTTCGGCACGAGCGGACTTCGCGGCTTGGCCACGGACCTTCTGGCCGGCCCCGCTTATGCGCATGTAGCGGCCTTCGCTTCCTGTCTGATTTCCGGCGGCAGGATTGCTGGCGGCGGCAGGATTCTTGTCGGCTGCGACCGGCGCGACAGCAGTCCGGACCTGACGCGGCAGTCGCTGGCGGCCCTTGTCCAGGCTGGCCTTCATCCCGTCTTTTGCGGCGTCATGCCGACGCCGGCGCTTGCATGCCAGGGGTTGGCGCTGGGCGCACCGGCGGTGATGGTGACCGGCTCGCACATCCCGCCGGACCGCAACGGCCTGAAATTCTACCGGCCGGACGGCGAGATCGACAAGGCGGACGAGCGCGCGATTGCCGCGTTGGCCCATGAATTTCCCGATGCCGGCATGCCGGCGCTGGGCTCGTTGCCGGACCTGCCGCCGCCGGACGGCGAGGCGCTGCGTTCCTATGCCGCGCGCTACAAGACGGTGTTCGCCGATCCGATCCTGAAAGGCCGGCGCATCGGCGTCTACCGGCATAGCTCCGTCGCCAGCGACGTATTGGCTGACCTCGCCGCCTGGCTCGGGGCCGAGGTCGTGCCGCTGGGTGAAAGCGGCGAGTTCGTCGCCGTCGACACCGAGGCCATCGAGCCATCGACAGCGGAGCGGCTGGAAAACTGGTCGCGGGAATATCGTCTGGACTCGATCGTCTCGACCGACGGAGACGGCGACCGGCCCCTGATGACCGACGAGGCGGGCCGTGTCATCCGAGGCGACGCGCTCGGCCTTGTGGCGTCGCTGTTCCTCAAGGCGGACGCCGTGGTGACGCCGGTCTCGTCCAACCCCGGAATCACCGCTGGTTTTGGCTTCGAAGTCATCCGTACGAAAGTCGGCTCGCCCTATGTGCTGGAAGAGATGGACAAGGCGGTTGCGCAAGGGTTCAAGCGCGTCGTCGGCTTCGAGGCGAATGGCGGGCTGCTGCTCGGCACGCCCGTCGAGGTCAACGGCTCCATCCTGGCCGCGCTGCCGACCCGCGACAGCATCCTTCCGATTCTCTGCGCCTTCTCGGCCGCCAATTCGGCAAAACTGCCGCTGTCGAATCTGGTCGGGAAACTGGCGCTGCCGGCCTGCGTCAGCGGGCGCGTCGAGAATTTCGCACGCGCCGACAGCGACAGGCTGATGGCGAAGCTCCGCATTTCGACGGAAAACATCCGCGTTTTCTTAAGTGATGTCGGCATAGTGTCCCGCGTCGAGGACATAGACGGGATTCAGATCTATCTTGAGGATGGCAGCATGATCCATTTGCGGCCGTCCGGCAACGCTCCGGAAATGCGGTGCTACGCATCCGCGCCGACCGGCGAGCGCGCGGCAGCCCTGTTGCAGGCAGGGCTGTCCAGGATCGAGCGGTTCCCTGGCAACAACGGGGCAGGCGATTGAGCATCGTTTCAGTGATCATCAGCGGCGGCGCCGGCGCGCGGCTTTGGCCGTTGTCACGCGAAAGCCATCCGAAACCGCTGATCGATGTCGGCGACGGGCAGTCGCTTCTCCAGCACGCTTTCCGCCGCGCCATGGCGATCCCGGGAGTGGCCGATCTCGTGACGGTCACCAACCGAGAGTTGCTGTTCGCCAGCGAGGACGAATACCGCGACACCGGCCTGACGCCGCCGGGCCTGACCTATCTGCTGGAGCCGGAGGGACGCGAGACGGCGGCTGCGATCGCCGCGGCGACGCTGGCGGTCGAGCAGGCGCACGGCCGCGAGGCGGTCATGTGCGTGCTGCCCGCCGACCACATGGTCGCGGACGTGGCGGCCTTCGTCGCCGCGGTCGAGCAGGCGGCCACGCTGGCGCGGCAGGGCCGGCTCGTCACCTTCGGCATCCGTCCGACGCGGCCCGAAACCGGCTATGGTTACATCGAGGCTGACGGCACCGACGTCATCCGCTTCGTCGAAAAGCCGGACCTGGCAACGGCCGAAAACTATCTCGCCAGCGGCCGTTTCTTCTGGAACGCCGGCATGTTCTGCTTCACCGCCGCCACCATGCTCGATCTGCTGGAAAGGCACGCCGCCGACATCTTGCAGGGCTGCCGCGACGCTCTGAAAGCTGCCCGGCAGGCGTCGGGCACCGGCGTCGTCCAGATCGAACTGGACAAGGCGATTTTCTCGACAGTCCGCAAGGAATCCATCGACTACGCCGTGCTCGAGAAGGCTGACAACGTCTCGGTCGTGCCATGCGACATCGGCTGGAGCGACATCGGCTCCTGGACCGCCTTCGCCGACCTCTTGCCCGGCGACGAATTCGGCAACCACACGGTGGGCGAAGTCGCGCTGGTCGACACGAAGAACTCGATCATCAGCGGCGGCGACCGCCTGATCGGCGCCGTCGGCGTCGAGGACATGATCATCGTCGACACCGCCGATGCGCTGCTGGTCGCCCACCGCGACGACGCGCAGCAGGTCAAGGCGCTGTTCAACCGGCTGAAGGCCGAGGGCCACGAATCGACGAAGCTGCATCGCACCGTCCACCGCCCCTGGGGAACCTACACGGTGCTGGAGGACGGCGAGCGTTTCAAGATCAAGCGCATCGAGGTCAAGCCGGGCGGCCGCCTCAGCTTGCAGATGCACCACCACCGCTCCGAACACTGGGTGGTCGTTTCCGGCACTGCGCGGGTGGTCAATGGCGAGACGGAAAAGCTGCTCGCCACCAACCAGTCCACCTACATTCCGTCCGGCACGAAGCACCGGCTGGAAAATCCCGGCATATTGGGCCTCGTCATGATCGAGGTGCAGACCGGCGACTATCTCGGCGAGGACGATATCGTCCGCTTCGACGATGTGTATGGCCGGAGCTGACCGGAATCCGGCAAACGCTTTCCGTGGCCGGTCTGTTTTCAGGGATATCCAGGCGAAGCGACGGGGAGGAGAGTTGTGACCGGCACCTACAGTTGGATCAACGAGCCTGCCTCATGGCAGGGCGATGCTGCCGATCTCAGCCTGGCGACGGGTGAGGCGACCGACTTCTGGCGAGAGACCTTCTACGGTTTCGTCCGCGACAACGGTCATGCCTGGCTCCGCCCGGTTTCCGGCGATTTCACTGCCTCCGCCACTGTCGTCGGCGCCTACGAGGAACTCTACGACCAGGCGGGCCTGATGCTGCGCGTCGACGAGCGCAACTGGATCAAGACCGGCATCGAATTCACCGACAAGCTTATGCATTTCAGCGTGGTGGTGACGCGCGAAATATCCGACTGGTCGATGATCCCGCTGCCCGGCGCCACGCGCGAAAGCGAGGTCCGCGTGCGCCTGACCCGTCACGACGATGTGGTCCGCGTCCAATTTTCCATCGACGGCTCTCCCTGGCAAATGGCACGGCTCGCACCGTTCTCCGATGCCGACGCTTCCGTTGGCGTGATGGCCTGCTCGCCCGAACGCGAAGGCTTTCGCGCCCGGTTCCGCGCTATCGAGGTCGGGCCTGCGATCCCGCGCAAGCTGCACGACGATTGAGCGGGTGGGGTACCATCGCGGCGGGCTGGCGCGAACCAAGTTCCACGGGTCGGCTCGTAGAAGACTTGGCGCCGTGTTAGTTTGCGGCCGTTGCCCGATCCCATCGTGACCGAACGGCACAAGAGCTTGCGGAATTCCTCATGAACAACCAAATGTCCGACTTGTTGCGCATCCCGACATTCGAAGACGTCAAGGCCGCAAGCCTTCGGATTTCCGGCGCGGCGCATCGCACGCCGGTCCTGACTTCGCGCACCGCGGACCAAAGGACGGGCGCGACTCTCTCCTTCAAGGCCGAGAACCTCCAAAGGGCCGGCGCCTTCAAATTCCGCGGTGCTTTCAACGCCATCGCCGGGCTGGATTCCGCCTCACAAAGAAGCGTCGTGGCCTATTCGTCAGGCAATCATGCCCAGGCCGTGGCTTATGCCGCAAACCTGCAAGGCGTCGGGGCCACGATTGTCATGCCGAAGGACGCGCCCGAGGTGAAAGTGGCGGCCACCAGGGGTTATGGAGCCGATGTCGTCTTCTATGACCGCTACACGGAAGACCGCGAGGCGATAAGCCGGCGCTTGGCGGCGGAGCGGGGCGCGGCGCTCATTCCGCCCTATGACCATCCGGATGTGATTGCCGGGCAAGGCACAGCCGCGCTTGAACTGATCGAAGAGGTCGGGGAAATCGACGTGCTCGTCGTCCCGCTGGGCGGCGGCGGCCTGCTTGCCGGCAGCGCGCTCAGTGCCCGCGCATTGTCCCCGAATTGCACCGTCATCGGCGTCGAACCCGAGGCCGGCAATGACGGACAGCAATCGCTGCGCAAGGGCGAGATCGTCCGCATTCCGGTGCCGAAGTCCATCGCGGACGGTGCGCTCGTTACCCATGTCGGGCAGCACAATTTTCCGATCCTGCAGCGCTGCGTCGACGACATCGTCACGGTCACCGATGCCCAACTGGTGGAGACCATGCGTTTTTTCGCCGAACGCATGAAAATCCTGGTCGAGCCGACCGGATGCCTCGCCGCGGCCGCGGTCTTGTCGGGAACGATTGCCAGTGCCGGCAAGCGGGTAGGCGTCCTGTTGAGCGGCGGAAATATCGACCTCGAAAAGTTCAATTCCCTGCTGCGAGGCGGATGAACCCAGTCGGTTTACGGATGCGAACTGCTGCCACCCGCCAACGGCAAAACTCCGGAACACGCATCGCAGGCTCCAACGGGCCGCTGCGAAACCTTCACCCGATCCTCGCCGCGCAGGAATTGCGCACGATCAGCCTGCCCTGAAGCACGATCTTGCGCGGCGGCGCGTTGCGGTTGGCGCCGAGCCGGTCGAGCAGCAGTTCCGCAGCCTGCTCGCCTATGGCGCGCACCGGCTGCGCGACGGTGGTGAGTTGCGGCTGAAAGACGTCTGCCCAGGGAAAATCGTCGAAGCAGGCGACCGAGACGTCCTGTGGACAGGCGAGGCCGAGGTCGCGGATGGCCTTCATCGCGCCGATCACCATCGGATTGTTGGCGGAGAAGATGGCCGTCGGCCGGTCGGCCACTGAAAGGAGTTGCATCGCCGCCCTGTATCCCCCGGCCTCGCGGAAGTCGCCGATGCGCACCAGGTCTTCGACGACCGGCAGGCCCGCTGCCCGCAGCGCCTGATCATAACCCAGCCGCCGGTCGTGGATGGGCGACGTGTCGAGCGATCCCGAGATATAGCCGATACGGCGGTGGCCGAGACCGATCAGGTAGCCGATCGCGTCGAACACCGCGCGCTGGTTGTCCAGCACCACCGCGTCGGCCTCGATCCCCTCGCAGGTGCGGTCGATCAAAACGATCGGCACGCCGCTGCCCTCGATCACCTTCTTGAAACTCGCCCCGTCGCCGACGCGCGCCACGATCAGGCCATCCACCATGCGGTCGAGCAGAAGCCGGATCTGTTCGTCCTGGTTGTGCAAGTCCTCGTCGGTGCAGAACAGCATCACGGCATAACCGGCGCGGTCGAACGCCTGCTGGATGACGGACACGACGTCGGTGAAGAACGGATTGGTGATGTGCGGCACGGTCAGGCCGATCGTGTGCGTTGTGCCCATCTTAAGGCTGCGGGCGATGGCATTGCGCTTGTAGCCGATGTCGCCGATCACCCGCTCGATGCGTGCCTTCAATTCCGGGCTGACGACCGCGTTGCCGTTGACCACGGCGGAAACGCTGGCGACCGACACGCCGGCCGCCTCCGCGACATCGATCATCGTCGGCGCGTCCGATCGTCTGCGGCGGCGGGATTCGCTCATTTTCTTGAAACGTTTCGAGATGCCAATTTGGGGACAACTAGGCAATTTCTGACTGTTTTGCAAGCATTTGGCTGTGTGCGGTGCAGCATTGTCCGCTGTTGTCGGTCGATGAGCATGGCTTGGATTGACAATCCCGAAACGTTTAGATTAGCTTCCGACAGTGGGATGACGACGTGGAAGGGAGGCCACCGTTGTTATGACTGGAGAGCCGTTTCCAGCCGCACCCGGCAATTCGAACGCGGGCGGTAAACACCGTCCGGTGCTGGTTGCATCCGGCATCAGCAAACAGTTTGGCGGCATTGCCGCGCTCACCGATGTCGGCTTCGAGCTTCGCGCCGGCGAGGTCCATGCGCTGATGGGCGAGAACGGCGCCGGCAAGTCGACGCTGATGAAGATCCTGTCGGGCGTTTACGCCGCCTATGACGGCGAGATCGCCGTCGACGGCCGGCCGGTGCATTTTGCCAATGTGCGGCAGGCGGAAGCCGAAGGCATCGCCATCATCCATCAGGAACTCAATCTCGTCCCCGAGCTTTCGGTCGCCGACAACATTTTTCTCGGCCGCGAGCCGCGCGTTGCCGGGCTGATCATCGACCGCAAGGCCTCGCGCGCCGCCGCGCAGGACCTGCTAGCAAGGCTGGGTATCCAGCTCGATCCGGACGCTCGGGTCGGAGGCCTGCGCGTCGGCGAGCAGCAGCTTGTCGAGATCGCCAAGGCGCTGTCGCTGTCGGCACGCATCCTAATCATGGACGAACCGACCTCGGCGCTGTCGCCTGCCGAATGCGAGAGGCTGTTCAAGATCGTCCGCCAATTGGCCGCGGGCGGCGTCGCCATCGTCTACATCTCGCACCGCATCGACGAGGTCATGCACCTTGCCGACCGCGTCACCGTGTTCCGGGATGGCCGCCATGTGCTGACGCGCGACATCGCCGACCTCGACGAGGACCGCATCATCGCCGCTATGGTCGGCCGCAATCTGCTGGCCACCGCTGGCGCGGAACAGAGTCCTGGAAAGGCGGTGCTGTCCGTCAAGGAACTGACGCTGTCCAAGCCGCATCGGCGCGGCTGGCGCGAGGTTCTTCGCGGCGTCAGCTTCGATCTCAGCCAGGGCGAAATCCTCGGCATTGGCGGCCTTCTCGGTTCCGGCCGTACTGAAATCCTGGAATCGATCTTCGGCTCGGCTATCGGCACGGTCGGCGGCGAAATCCGGCTGTTGGGCGAGGCGGTCGACATCCGCTCGCCCCTGGACGCGCGGCGGCTCGGCATCGCGCTGGTCACAGAGGACCGGAAATCGCAGGGTCTGCATCTGCAATCGTCGATCACCGACAATGTCGCACTGCCGCTGGTTGGCCGCCTGTCGCGGTTCGGCATCCGGTCCTTCCCAGCGGAAGGCGAACTGGCGCGGCAAGCCGTGGATACGCTCGGCATCCGCTGCAGCGGCACAAGTCAGCTTGCCGGCACGCTTTCCGGCGGCAACCAGCAGAAGGTGGTCATCGGCAAATGGCTGGCCACCCGTCCGCGCATCCTGCTGCTCGACGAGCCGACGCGCGGCATCGATGTCGGCGCCAAGCGCGAGATCTATGACCTCGTCTTCCGGCTGGCGCGGGAGGAGGGGCTGGCGATCGTCGTCGTCAGTTCCGAGCTTCCGGAACTCCTGCTCCTGTCGGACCGAATCCTGGTGATGGCCGAGGGCCGACAGACCGGCACGATGAGCCGCGCCGAGGCGAGCGAGGAACGTTTCATGCAGCTTGCCGCACCCTATGGCGGCATTCGCGGGAAGACCGCCGCATGACCGCGCTGCGCTTCCTGTCCCGTACAAAGCTCTATTGGGGCCTGATTGCGATCTTCCTGATCGGCGTGCTGACCTCGCCGGTCAGTTCCAAGGGCAACAACATTTTCCTGTCCTACGGCAATCTGCTCGACGTGCTGCGCCAGGTGTCGATCACCGGCCTGATCGCCACGGGCATGACCGCCGTCATCATCACCGGAGGCATCGACCTGTCGGTCGGCTCGCTGATGGCGATCTGCTCGGTCGTTACCGCCATGCTGCTCACCGTCGAGGGCGACACGCCCGCGGCGGCAATGGGATTGCCGATGGCGGGCATCGTCGCCTTGGTGATCGGCTTTTCGGTCGTCCGCTTCGTCTTTTCCAACATTGAGAAGGCGCGGGCCGGCTCGGCGGTCGGCCGTGACCTGACGCTGGACACGATGCGCGGCCTCGTCATCCCGCTCGCCGTCGGCGCGGCGCTCGCCGGCCTGCTGATCTGGTTCCTGCTGCCGCAGGTCACCACCAAATTCGGCGTGCTCGGCGTGCTGATCGTCGCGCCCTGCGTCGGCCTATGCTTCGGTGCCATCAACGGCCTGCTGATCGTCGGCGGCCGGCTGCAACCCTTCATCGTCACCCTTGCCATGATGGTGACCGCGCTCGGTATCGCCCGGCTGACGGCCGGCCAGAACAATGCCGTCTTGCCCGTCTACACCGGCTCCAACGCCGTCGCCGAGTTCGACAATCTGCGTTCGCTGCTGTTCGGCGTGGTGCCGATGCCCGGCATCTTCTTCATCGCGGTGCTGGTGATCTACGCGGCTGTGCTGCGCTTCACACCCTTCGGCCGCTACGTCTATGCCATCGGCGGCAATGAGGAGGCGGCGCGGCTGTCCGGCATCGAGGCCGGCAAGGTCAAGATCGTCACCTATGCCGTCTCGGGGCTGCTCGCCGGCATCGCCGCGGTGCTCTATGTCGCGCAGTACCGGCAGGGCAAGCCGGACGCCGGCGCCGGGCTGGAGCTCGACGCCATCGCCGCCGTCGTCATCGGCGGCACCAGCCTGATGGGCGGACGCGGCTCGATGGCCGGCACCTTCTGCGGCGTGCTGATCTTCGGCCTGCTCTCCAACATCCTGCAGCTCCACAACATCAACTCGAACCTTCAACTCGTGCTGAAGGGCCTGATCATCATCGGCACCGTGCTCGTTCAGGAGCGCAACGCTGCCGATCTCCTCGGCTTTCTGCGCCTGCCAGCCCGCCGGCCGGTGCAAAAGGACGCGGCAGCGCGAAAGCTGCCGCCGCAAGAAACAGCAACGCAAAACATCGGAGGAAACACCAAATGAAACGTCGCGACCTGTTCAGACTTGCCGCCCTGTCCGCCGTGCTCGTGTCGGGCACCATGCTTGCCGGAAGCGGCGACGCCTTCGCGCAGGACAAGAAATGGAAGATCGGCTTTTCCCAGGCGACCACCATCGAGCCGTGGCGCGCCCAGTTCAACAAGGACATCATCGCCGAGGCCGCCAAGCATCCGGAGGTCGAACTGATCATCACCGACGGCGAGGACAAGACCGAAAAACAGGTCGCCGACGTCGAGAACCTGATCCGCCAGGAAGTCGACGCGCTGCTGGTCTCGCCGAAGGAATCGGCCGGCCTGACCGGCGTCGTCCAGCAGGCGATCGACGCGAAGATCCCGGTGTTCGTGCTCGACCGCAACGTCGACACCGACCAGTACACGCAGTTCGTCGGCGGCGATAACAAGCTGATCGGCCGCGCGGCCGGAGAATATGCCGTGGAGGTGCTGGGCGGCACCGGCAAGGCGACGGGCAACGTCGTCGAGATCTGGGGCGGCATGGGCACGCAGCCCGCGCATGACCGCCATGACGGCTTCCACGAGTTCACCGACAAGGAGCCGGGCATCAAGAACCTGCTCGACCAGCAGTCCGGCGACTGGAAGCAGGACCAGGCCTACAACATCATGGCCAATGCGCTGAAGAACAACGAGAAGATCGATCTTGTCTATGGCCACAACGACCCGATGGCCTATGGCGCCTACCTCGCCGCCAAGGACGTCGGCCGCGAGAAGGAGATCAAATTCATCGGCATCGACGCGCTCCCGGCCGAAGGCGTGACCTGGGTGAAGAATGGCGAACTCACCGCCACTTTCCTCTATGCCACGCCCGGCGCCGAGGGCCTGCGCCAGGCGATAAAGCACCTGAACGGCGAGAAGGTCGAAAAGACCATCGTGCTGCCGACCGAGAAGGTGACCTCCGAGAACGCCGAAGCGATCCTCAAGGAAAAGGGCCTGTAACTTTCGTCAGCCGGGCGGTGGCGACGCCGCCCGGTCTCCGCCTGATGGCGGCACGCTCGCCGCCGGTCCCCTTGCGGCAAAACGCCCGAATTCGCGGGTTTCGGCAAGCCCGCGAGGGGCCCGCGTCAGGACAAATGCGTTCCATATCCCAGCCTTTTCAGGCAAGCCTCTGAAATTGCTTCATCTTGCGGACTTGCCGCGCTGGCGGCCGCCGCCCGCCGCGCTTCGGCGTTGCCGCGCCAACGCCTTGTTTCCCTTGCAAAAGCTTTAGCGATAATTAGGGCAAGCTGACGGAAGCTTGTTTGACGCCGCATCCTGACCGGTGCGGCGGTTGAGGCCGTGCAAGGAACGAAAAAGGGACATGCCGAACGAACCCGAAATTGCCGGGGGGAGGGACGCGCGGTCGACCAGAACGCGGGCGATCCTTCTGCCGTTGATGGGTCTTGCGCTTGTTCTGCCCATCTTGGCGATGGTGTCGATGATGCCCGATTCCGCGCCACGTCCTGAACCGTCGCGCCCGGTGGAAGTGCTTGCGGATCAACCGGTTACGGTAACAAAGGCAATTCTCGCCAGGCCCGAGCCGGCGCGTTTCCGTCCGGGTTTTCTTTCGGCGCGCGCCGATAGCCCGCATCCGTTCCAGCCGCTGATCGGCAAGGAACCCGAACACATCTGCGAGAACCTCGACAACGCCGGCTTTGCCAATCTCGGCTGGAAACCCGCCGAGGTCGCCGGCACCGGCTGGGCCTGCATCGCCCGCACGGACGAGGCCGACATCGTCGATACAAGCTCCAACAGTCTTTTCTACATGCTGCGCGGCCGAGGCGGCCAGCGCATCGGCAATGCACGCCTGAAGATCAACCTTCCCGACCCCGGCAACAGCGCCCCCCTGCTGGAGCAAGCACAGGAATTCGTTCGCTTTTTTTCCGAGCAGGTTGGCCTCGCCGCACCGCCTGAAATTCTGCGGGGGATCCACGATAAAGAACCGGCGAGGGTGGTCCTGCACGATGCGACCTATACTTTGAAGCGCGAGTTCGGTGATATCACGCGCTTCAATCTGTCGATCGAGTTCGGCCCAAGTTCTTATTCCTTCTACCAGATCGAGAGTCTCGGTCTGTCTCCGGACGCGGTCGCCGACAGCAGTGTGACGGCCGCCGGCGGCGATGCCAAAGGACCGCGCCTGCGCCAGGCCGACTGACGTTTGCGCTTGCCTGGAGTGGTCGAAAGGGCGCCGTGGCGCTGACGCGCGTGCGGTATCGGCCCGATCATCGCCGAAAACCGAATCCGGAACGCGAAGCGCGCATGGACGTGGACCAGACGCATAAGCCGCATAAGGCGGCCGACATTGACGGCGCTTACGCCTGGACACGGCTCGCCATCAGCGTCCTGCTTGCCACGATCGGCAATGCCGGTATGTGGGCGGTGGTTGTCGTGCTGCCGGCGGTGCAGGCGGAGTTCGGGGTCGACCGGGCGGACGCATCGCTGCCCTACACCGCCACCATGCTTGGCTTCGCCTTGGGCAACGTGGTGGTGGGCCGGCTGATCGACAGCATCGGCTTCTGGCGTCCGGCGCTGCTGACCTCGCTGATGCTTGGCGGAGGTTTTGTGCTGGCCTCGCTGACCACGTCCATTACCCAGCTCGCCGTTGTCCAGGGTGTGCTGATCGGCGCCGGGTCGTCGGCTATGTTCGGTCCGCTGATCGCCGACATTTCCCATTGGTTCCAGCGCCGGCGCGGTGTTGCCGTCTCCGCCGCCGCGGCCGGAAGTTATTTGGCGGGGGCGTTCTGGCCCCTCGTCATGCCTTACGGCATCGAGGCCGAGGGCTGGCGCTTCACCTATGCGGCGGTCGGCGTCTTCTGCCTGGTCACCATGGTTCCGCTGGTGTTCCTGTTGCGGCGGGGAGCACCGTCGCATGCCGCCGTAGGAGCCGCGCCGGGAGCCCGCCGGGTCCGGCCGATTCCGGTTTCTCCGTCGGCATTGCAGGCCTTGCTCGTCGTCGCCGGCCTCGCCTGCTGCGTTGCCATGTCGATGCCGCAGGTCCACATCGTCGCTTACTGCATGGATTTGGGCTACGGCGTCGCGCGGGGCTCCGAAATGCTGTCGATCATGCTCGCGGCCGGCATCATCAGTCGCATGGCGTCCGGTTTCGTCGCCGACCGGATCGGCGGGATAAAGACGATCCTCATCGGCTCGGTGCTGCAGGGCCTCTCGCTGCTGCTCTACATCCCTTTCGACGGGCTCGCCTCGCTCTATGTTGTTTCAGCCGTGTTCGGATTGTCGCAGGGCGGGATCGTGCCCTGCTACGCCATCGTGGTGCGCGAGTATATGCCGGCATCCGAGGCAGGCAGGCGGGTCGGCATCGTCATCATGGCGACGATCATCGGCATGGCGCTGGGCGGCTGGATGTCCGGCTGGATCTACGACATAACCGGTTCCTACGCCGCGGCGTTCCTCAACGGCATTGCCTGGAACCTGCTCAATGTGACGGTGATGACGCTGCTGTTGTGGAAGTCGACCCGCCCGGTCGTGGCTGCCGGTTGAGGCCGTTCAATCGCTGTATAGGAAGTCGTGGTAGTGCACGACGATGCTGCCTTCGCTGACAAAAATGATGGCATAGGCTGGCGGCTCGAGATTGACCCTGTGTTTGCCGGCGAAGACTGGCGCCGACTGGTGGTTGGTGCCGCGCAGTGAGCTGAACGGAATGCCGTGCCAACTGCCGCAGACCGGCCGGTGCACATGGCCCGCGAAGATGTGGCGCACATTGCCGTGCTTTCGCAGCACGCCAAGCAGCGCCTCGCTGTCCATGAGCCTGCATCTGTCGAGCGCGGGCATATAGATGTCGACCGGCGGATGGTGGGTGAAGACCAGCGCCGGACGGCCTTCCGCCTCGCCAAGCTTTCGGTCCAGCCACTCAAGCCGGCCGCCGCCGAGCCTGCCCTCGACCAGCCCGGTCTCCAGCGTGTCGAGCAGGATCAGCCGCGTGCCCTTTAGGTCGACGCTTGCCTGCACGAAGCCGCCTTCCGTGGAAGTCTCGGGAAATGCCGCCAGGAAGTTCGCCCGGTCGTCGTGATTGCCGAGCATGAGCCGGTAGGGCAGAGCGAGTGTCGGCAGGCGTTCCCTAAGCGCCGCATAGGCTTCCGGCAGGCCGTCATTGGCGAGATCGCCGCTGAACACGACGAGGTCGGCGTCGGCGTGATTTCGATTGATGTCGGCGATACAGGCATCGAGCCGCGCCAGCGGGTCCGAACCGAAGAGCGCTTCCCCTGGCGTCGCCAGGTGAATGTCGGAGACCTGCAGCAGTTTCAGCATGATGCACTCCACTATCGATGCGGCGGTTGTGGCGGTTTCCCGGAGATTCGACAATCGGAATGAGGGAGTCTTGTCGACCGGCATGAAGCCCGTCCGCGCCGCCGGCGTCATCAACCGATCTTGGGGCGCAGGCAGGTCCGGCTCGCGCTGGCACAGGTCGGGGAGTCGCACCTGCGCGGCCATCCCTCATGTCGGGCCAGACGCCGGTTTGCAAGCGGAGCCGTTTCCGGCTGGTATGTTGCAGTGCGGAAGGCTAAAGTCGCAGTGTTTGCAGGCTCACGCGGACAGGTTTCGTATCGTCTTCGACAGTTTTCGCAGTGCGGGTGCAAGTACCCTTGCGGAAGCAAATCATATAAGGTACCGACGTGTCGCCGAACGCGATGCGCCGCGCTTTTTCGGGGCAGTGCATTGTTTGACTGTCGAAAGCGAAACCTGCCTAACGGCAATGATCAGGCAAGAGTGGTTGCATTCAACATGGGCGTCATCCGTAAGCAAATTGCGAAACAATCCAAACGTTTGGCATCGCGCACCGGTCTGACCAAACTGTCCCGGAGCCTGAGCCAGGGCACCAGCGATTTCCTTACCAAGACAGCGCAGAATCTGGCCGAAAAAGCCTTCGACAAGCCGAATACCGAACGCTTCGTCGACACATCGATCCGTCTGCTGGGTCTTTCCAAGACCCGGAAAGTCTTCTCGACCAGCCTCGTGACCAACAGGCTGAAGAAAGCCGGTCCCGACGACATCCGCGTGATGCTCGAAGGCCTTGCCCAGATGGAGGCCATTCGCGCCACCGCGCCCGCGGTGGCAGGCAAACGCATCGGCGAACTGCTGATCAGCGACGAAGGCCGGGAAACGATCCGCGATGCTTCCCGCGACGTGCTCACCCGCTACCCCAGAAGCGCGTTCCTCATCTACCTCCACGCGGCGACGCTGGCGAAGTCGGGCGGCTACCAGGAAGCCCATGATATCGTCATGGCGGCCATCCAGGAATGCCAGCAGGCGATGGCGTCGGGCCATTCGACCGCGGAAGAGACGCGGCGTTTCAACAGCCTCAACAAGACGTGGCGGATCGTCGACGAGATCTCGCGCGACAACATGACCTGGGCCGATGGCGGCGACGGTTATAGCGGCGGCGGCGAGGAAGGTTCGGACGATGCCGGAGCCGTCGATGAGACGGCAGCCGTCGCTTCGGACGACACCGGTGCCGCCGCGGCCTCGCAGGAGGGGGCATCGGCGGAGGATGAAGACGCAAGCGCCGCGACCGTTCCGGCCGCCGATCCTGTGTCTTCTTCGGAGCCGGCAAACCAGCAGCCCGCGGCGAAGGATGACGGCGACGAGAAGTTCGTCTTTGCCGAGCGGCTGATCCAAGGGCGGCAGCACGAACGTTATCTCCAGGTCTGCAAACGCCAGTTCGACGAAGCCGAGGACCTCAACGGAAAGTTCAAGGCGATCAACGCCATGCTGCGGCAAGGCATCCGCCGCATCCCGAGCTATCAGGACTCGCATCGCGTGGCGCGTGCCTGCTTCAAGCAGATCCGTCCGCTATGGCTGGAGATCACCAGCCAGAAGGTGATCAAGACGCATATCGACAAGGCCGGCGTCCGCTCCATGGCGCTGGCGCGCCAGCTACGTACGGCGTTGCAGATTTCGCGGGAACTCGACCTGCCGAGCGACGTCGCGCGGTTCGAAAAGGCGCTGCTTTATCTGGCGGAGAAGCCGCGGGCCATTCCCGCCCTCTGGTCGATCGCCGCTTCGCTGGTCGAGGGGGACGCCTCCAAGCACGAGGCGGTCACCGCGCGCCTGCTGGCCGATGCTGCGCGCAAGCCGCAGAAAGAGCACGAGGTTCGCGACTTCTTCCTGTGGGCATTGAACGCGCAGCGCTACGACATGGCGCATGAGTTCGTCAAAAGCCTTCCGGAGAAGGAAAAGCGCTCCAAGGCCTTCCTGCAATACGCGCGCATCCTGCAGCGCGACGGCCAGTTCGAGCGGGCGACGACGCTGGTCAAGCGGGTCCACGAATCGATGCTGTGCCGGCCGCATTCCGTCGATCCGAAAAGCAGTTGGAGCCTCATTCGCCGTGTCGGCGAACTGGAGTTCGCGGCCGAATCGACAAGCTGGTTCTCCCGCGTCGCCCAGCCGCAGCAGCCCGAGGGCGTCATTTTCGTCGCGCCGCGCTCCATCGAGCAGTTGCGCAAGTTTCCGTTGGTCGTCCTGATGGAAATGAAGAAGAAGGGGTGGGCGATCATCCCGCTGGTCAAGGGCGTGCTGCCTCTCGAGAAGACCGGAAACCCGCAGATCGACCGTTTCCTGGGCTGCCTGACGCCTGAGTGCGAATTCGACCGCAAGGCGAAGCGGCTGCTGAAGCCGATCGAGGACTTCGAGGCGAATGTCGCGCAGGGCCAGTTGCGCTGGAAGAACATCAATCTCGAACACATCGTCTGGGAAGAGGCGGCCATCAACCGCCGGCGCTACAATGTCGACTATACCTGCCCGGTCATGCAGAAGTTCCTCGGCCGCCTGGCTGAATGGACGCGGCTGACGGCGATCATCCTGGAGAACATCAACCGCTCGGTGGTCAGCGCCGGTGTCGATTGCGGCTTCATGGTGTTGCAGCAATCGCGCCTGCCGGATGCGATCGTGCGCTTCTATCTGGAAGAATTCGGCGACCCCGAAAAATTCTTCTGCATCCATTCGGCAAACGGCTACCAGAACTATTTCGTCAACTTCGCCTCCACGGTTTCGACCAAGACGACGGTGCGCAACATCACGCTGCACCGCGAGCTTCGCACCGCGAGCTTCCCCATCCCGAGCGAATTCCTGAAATTCTATCAGGAGAACAGGCATCGCGGGCCGGAGATGCTGCAGGCGGTGCAGGAAGTCGCTCTGACGCGGCGCACGACCGGCGGCCAGACGGAGCGCCTGCCGGAAGCGCAGCAGGCGCTGGACCGCATCGTCGGCTGGCGCAAGCAGGGCGGCAAGGTCGCCTGCCTGTTCGGCAAGGTCGTGTGCGATTCCGCAGTGCCCTTCGACGGCGGCCCGGCCCACGTCAACATGAAGGACTGGCTGAACCACGCCATCGAATCGGTGCGCGGCAGCAACACCCTGCTGCTCATCAAGCCGCATCCGCACGAGATGCGCCACGACATCGGCGTTTTCCTGACGGAAACCTTCTCCGACCTGATCGAGGTCGACATTCCCGACAACGTCATGGTCCTCGGCCACCGCTGGCTGGACCTTCAGGACCTCGACGGCATGATCGACATCGGCGTGATCTACAACGGCACCAGCGCCGCCGAGCTCGGCCTGCTGGGAATCCCATGCGTCCTGGCCGGACACTTCGCTCCGATCGATTATCCGATCGGTCACGTCGTGCCGAAGAGCCGCCTGCATTTCCGCCGCATGCTGCGCTTCTCGCAGCGCATCTCGGCGGCGAAGGATCTGAAGGAACGCGCCGCCGCGTGGATCTATTTCATGAGCAGCGACCACATGTCGCGCGACTACCGCTACCACGCGCGCCAGATCACCAACCGCGTCGTCTATCCGCCATGGTGGTTCCGCGACGACATCGAGCGGTATCTGGCCGAAGGCGACCCGAACGTCGTCGTTCTCGCCCGCCGCGCGATCGAATCGGCCCATGCCAATGACGACGGCGGCTACGACGCGGTCGCGGCGGAGTAGTCTTTCAATACACCGCGCCGACGGTACGGCCGGCCATGGCCCGCCATACGCTGCGGGCCGCGCGGTTGACGTGAAGCACCGCGCCGGCGGTGCGGCCGGCAATGGCCTGCCATACCTTGCCGGCCGCGCGGTTGACGCGAAAGCTGGTGACAGGATCGAATTGCGATCCGTTTGCGGGCTTGACTCTTTCGCCGCGACGAATACAACGCAGCCCATTCCGCTTCGGCGGAACCGGTCGCGGCCTTCGGCGAACCGCTGCTGGGGAATAGGTTAACGGTAGACCCACGGACTCTGACTCCGTTAGTCCTGGTTCGAATCCAGGTTCCCCAGCCAAACTTTTCCATAGCAAATTCAAGCAGTTACGAAGGCTCCGAGATGATTTCGGGGCCTTTTTCATGTTGCATCGTGCTGCAAGCTAACCCCTTGTAATGTAAGGGAACGCAATGTGGGGCAAGCGCGTCCATGCAACATGAAATGCAACACGGCGCGCACTCATTGATGACAAAAATACGTTGCATTACAGCGCCTTGCGGAACGTTGCGTTGTGTGCTGTACTAGCGCTGTAGACAGGATTCACAGGCATATTGGTCCGTCAGCGATTGCTGGCTAGGCCTGTCCCGTAGCCAAACGGGGCCTCAAGCGTTAGCCGCGCCGTCCTGTCGCATCCTCTGATTCTCCGTACCATGCCGCTCGATGGCGCTTAGCCATTGGAGCGATCGGATGGACGACTCAAAAACTGATAATGACCTCGAACTGATTTGGGGTGGCGAAGCCATTGCGCGCGAACTCGGGCGCAAGCTGCGAATCACCCAGCACATGCTTGAGAAGGGACACATCAAGGGCGCCAAGAAGGTCTGTGGCCGGTGGTGCGTCTCCCGTCATGCCCTCCGCAAATTTTTCGAGGTGGAGGCAGCATGACCATCCAAGAAAAAGGCCGCCAATCCCCTGATACAGGAATGGCGGCCGAGGCAATGGCAATGATGCTCCGAACAGGTCTTACGGCGTCGCAGAAATCAACCGTAGGAACCTCCCACAACTATACCTGCAACAACCTTAAATTGCAAGGAGTTGCGGGATGTCTATTCACGAAAAGCCGCTAGACCTCGACTTTGATATTGAAGAAGCAAGGCAATTCCTTAACGCCCTCGATCCAGATGCTTGCAACTTCACGTTTCAGACCTTTGATGACGTGATGTCAGCAGATGGCAAGAAGCGAGGAAACAAGCGCCTGGCTACGGTCCTGCATGGCTCGTTGGATCAGCATGTCGAAACGCTGAAAGACCTGAACCGGAAAGGGGCCGGGATATTTGTCACGGTGAACGAAACCAACGGTGAGGGCCGGACTAGCGCTGACATTATTCGCGTCCGAGCGGTGTTCGTGGACCTTGACGGTGCTCCGCTTGAGCCGGTCGAACGATACGTCTGCACCCCCCATATAATCGTTGGAACTTCGGAGGGGAAATGGCACGCGTACTGGCGCGTTGAGGGGATGGCGCTTGACGAATTTGGGGGCGTGCAGGCAGCCTTGATCAAGCTCTTCAACGCCGACAAGACCGTAACTGATTTGCCTCGCGTCATGCGCCTACCCGGATTCTATCACAAGAAGGGTCCGCCTCAGCGGGTGAGCATCTACAAACAGTGGGCGCTGGCGAACTATGACGCCCAACAGTTCCGGCGGCTGGTACCTGCTACGAACCTCCCTCAACCGAGGGGCGACAGTCCGGAACCGGTATCGCAGGCAGTGATTGATGATGCGCGTGCACTCCTCGTCCAGCACTGGCCGGAGAATGGTAGCAAGCTTCGCCATGCTGCGGCGGGTGCGCTGGGTGGATTCTTTGGACGGATCGGTGGTGAAGCCGCCGAAGGCGCACCAACGCTCATCAGGTCGATTGCGGAGCGGGCAGGCGACGATGAAGTGGACGACCGTGTTCGCGCCGTTCGGGATGCTATCGCCAATCTGAACAAGCCTAGCGCAAAGGTGCCGGGCTTGCCGAAGATGCGAGAAATCTTCGGGGACAAGGTCGCCAATCAGATCGCGGAGTGGTTCGGCGTCTCCACGCAAAGCCTCCTTGAGGAGATGAACGCCGAGTATTTCGTCATCGAGCTTGGCGGAGAGGTGGTTGTCGGCACGTTCAAGGTTGATGCGACGGGCGGCAGGAACTTGGTGCACTACAGCTTCGGTGCATTCAAGAATCTGCATGACCATATTCGGTTGGTGGCGGCAAGGGAAAGCCTACCGGCAAGGGAAGTTGGTGGCTGAAGCAACGTGATCGTCGCCAGTACAAAGGGATCGACTTCAAAGCTGGGCCGAAAGGCGCGGTGACGGACACATCACCGCTTCTGAACCTCTGGCAGGGTTTTGGTGTGAAGCCGGTGCAGGGTGATTGGCGGCTGATGCAAAGCCACATCCACACGATACTCGCCAGCAATAACGCCATCCACGCCTCGTACATCACACGGTGGTTGGCGTGGGCGGTTCAGAATCCAAGCAAACGGGCGGAGGTGATGCTCATCCTCAAATCTGAGGAGGAGGGTTCGGGCAAGGGCGTGTTAGCAAACTCGATGGTCGAAATCTTCGGGATGGGCATACACGGTGTCCGCATCGACAAGCCGAAGCAGTTGACGGGCGACTTCAACGCTCACCTACAACGGGCATCGCTTGTCTATGTGGATGAGGGTCACTGGCCAGGAAACAAGGCAGACGAAGGTGCCTACAAGGGCATCATCACGGAGCCATATTTCGCCGTTCAGCCGAAGGGGATCGATATCTATTTCGTTCCCAATTGCAGCCACATCATATGCACCAGCAACAACGATTGGGTGGCTCCAGCAGGCCCTACTGCGCGGCGGCTGGCGATATTCCGTGTATCGCCCCAGCGTGTGGGTGATCGCGCCTACTTCAAAGCCCTGTTCGATCAGATGGAAAACGGTGGTCGCGAGGCAATGTTGTACGATCTTCTCAACATGGAGTTAGGCGACTGGCATCCGCGAAACGACATTCCGCAAACGGAAGAGTTGATGGAGCAGAAGCTTCGCTCAAACGATAGCGAACTCGCGTGGTTTATCGATCTGCTGGATGCGGGGCGCTTGCCCGGAAGTGGCAACAAATATCTCTCGTTGAATGAATGTCCAGCTGAGTGGATTTTCGACGCCTACACCCAGCATGCCGGGAAGACGGGCAAGTATCACAAGTCTGTCCAAACGATGCTTGGGATAAAGCTGAGGAAATGGCTCAAGGATTGCAAGCCATACCTCAGGAATAGGGAGGGTAGCTATCCTCGTGGCGAGGACGGCGGCACCAAGCGGGGCACCATCTACCAGTTCCCTCCACTTGATGAGTGTCGGAAGGCAATCGGCAAGCACCTCAATGGATCCATTCCATGGCATGGCCCTGAAGAGTGGGTGCCCTCAATGGAGGAGGATGAGGAATACGAGGAGCAGCAGCGCGCGCAACGCGACGCAAGCTATGAGGAGGCGAAGCAAAGGATGGGTGACGAGGACATGCCGTTCTGAGGAGACGGCCTCACCTCCGGGAGAAACTACCTCACCTTGCGCACAAGGTGGCGCCTTGAAAAGTGCAGCAAAAACAAGGCGCTGCCTCACCTACGCCACCTTAGCCACCTATTTCAGTATATAGCAGCAGCGCGTTTCGCGGCTGGCGGCGTGGCGGGCTTGTAGCGTCCCCGCGAGTTGTGCGAAAAAACGTGAGGTAGGTGACGGAGGTGAGGCAAAGCACTGTATTTGCTACACTTTTCAGGGCGCCACCTTTGCACGTAGGTGGCGCCCTTTCTACAAAGGTTCGGCCGGTCACCCCTGCATAATCCCCATGAGACAAACCGACGAAACTACCGCGCTTTTCCTGCGCCGCCCATCAAGTATATCCTTTGCAATATACTAACGGATTTTATGTCCGTTAGTTAGGCGCTAAGCGATTGTAATTGCAGCGTTTATTTTTATCTGTTGCACTCATGTTGCACGCCGCCCTATGCTGTGCGCAAGTATTGCATCAGTGCAACTAGCCGCCGGATCGTCACGCAAAAGCATATGTCACGCGCATCCAACACCGTACGAGAGCCTTTCGCTCGCAGTCGCGTGACAAACGGGAATGCAGTTCTTCCGAATGTTGACGGACGGTCCATTTGGGTGCGACGGCTCTACGATGTTATTGCTCAGCACACTTCTGATCTTGGCGGGGAGGACGCGTTAAGCGAGGCGCAGAAGTCAATTATCCGCCGGATCGGCACGCAGACAGTCGCCATCGAGAAGCTGGAAGCGCAATTCGCGCAGGATGGCGAAGCTGCCGACCGCTCGTTGGACTTGCACCAGCGCCTGTCTAACACCCTACGCCGCAATCTTGAGTCGATAGGGCTTGACCGCAAGTCTCACGACATCACGCCCACCCTCGATCAGTACATAGCTGCGGACGCCGCAAGCAGGAATGGGCGATGAACATCCTGCAAGCGTGCGCTGACCCGAAGCTGTTCGCCCCTTGGTTCAGGAACCCGGCGACGTACTCAGCATGGTTCACCTTCCTCGCCGCGTTGTTCGCGCTGCCGATGGACGACCAGCAGCTTGCCATCTTCCGCCAGTTCACCGGCCGGAGCGAAGCACCCCGCCAACCCTTCAACGAAGCCTGGCTTGTGGTCGGGCGGAGGGGTGGGAAATCCTTCTTCATGGCGCTATGCGCCGTCTATCTCGCGTGCTTCCGTTCCTATCGCGAATACCTTGCACCCGGCGAAAGGGCGACGATCCTCGTCATAGCTGCCGACCGGAAGCAGGCACGTATCATCATCAGATACATCACGGCTATGCTGACGCGCATCCCGCTTCTGTCGAAGATGTTGATGGGCGAGCCGAAGGCCGAAAGCTTCGATCTCCGCAACAGCGTGACAATCGAAGTGGGAACGGCGTCGTTCCGTTCGACGCGCGGCTACACCTTCGCCGCCGTTATCGGTGACGAACTGGCGTTCTGGCGGACCGGCGATGACTCGGCCAATCCAGACTTCGAAATCCTGGACGCGGTTCGCCCGGGACTGGCCACGATTCCCAGTAGCGTGATGCTGTGTGCCTCGTCGCCCTATGCACGGCGCGGCGCATTGTTCGATGCTTGGAAGCGCCATTGGGGCAAGGACGGTGCGCCTCTCGTGTGGCGTGCGCCAACGCTCGCGATGAATCCAACCCTTTCCAAGCGGATCGTTGAAGAAGCCATGGAGCGCGATGCTGCCAGCGCGAGAGCCGAATACGGGGCCGAGTGGCGCGAGGATATCGAAGCTTTCGTGAACCTCGACACGGTTGAAGCCTGCATACGAACCGACATGAAACTGCGCCCACCGGAACGGGATCGGTTTGGAAGTTACTTCGGCTTTGTCGATCCCTCGGGTGGCTCGGCTGATAGCATGACGCTCGCCGTCGCCCACAAGGAGGGCAATCTGATCCTCCTTGACGCCATACTAGAGCGGACGCCGCCGTTCTCCCCCGAAGATGTGGTAAACGAGTTCGCGAAGTTCCTCAAGCAGTACGGGATATCCCGCGTCGAAGGGGACCGGTACGCCGGCGAGTGGCCGCGCGAACAGTTTCGCAAGCGCAGTATCGAGTACCGCACGGCAGAGCTTACGCGCTCGCAGCTCTACACCGAGCTGTTGCCGGTCTTGAACGCTCAGTCAGTCGACCTTTTGGACATCCAGAAGCTGGTCAACCAACTGGTTGGCTTGGAGCGGCGTGTCGCACGTGGCGGTCGCGAAAGTATCGACCACGGCCCGGGCGGACATGACGATCTCGCCAATTCGGTTGCCGGGGTGGTGACGATGGTTAGCCGGCATCAGATTAGGGCGGTCACGCGGACCTATACTGTGAGGGTGTGATGATAATCCCCGGCGACTTCGTTGCAATGGGCAAGCGCATCTGGTGCGTAGCGCTGATTATCCCCGGCGGTGCCTTCCCTGTTCTGGGTGACGAGCGACACCTGTTTCTCGTGCGGCATGTCATCGACCCGGATACCGATGCCGATGACCTGATTTATTGCCTCGTGCCCGAGAGCGAGGTGTTTCCGCAGGGCTCCAACCATTTCGAGCCGGGAAGCCTCTTCAGCAACAATGGTCTGGCGTGGCGTCTGAATGAGGTGCGGGGGATGTGGGCCGATCTTCGCTTTGACGAAGACGGGATGAAGGACGTTGTTCAGAAGTGGATGCTGGGTCTGTTGCAGCTTTCCGCTCATTCCGTTCGCCCTCTCAACCTGCTCACCGCCGAAATTAGGCCGGCAAGGGAGGTGGAACTGCAATGAGCATTTTCATCGGAGACGTCGTTCTGCACGATGACAAGCACTGGGTCGTCGCGGCGCTTTACCACTCCGAGTCGATGGCGCGAATTATCCATCAAGCAGCCAACGGCGTCAGAACGAGCTTCACGCAGGAGACCATCGGCCTCGACAAAGTGGATTCGCCATCTTTCGAGGAAGGTGAGCGTGTCATCGTGAACGGCCTACCCGGAAGCGTGGTCAGCACCGACTTCGATTCATGGGTCGCTCACGTGATGTTGGACGCCAGGACGAAACCCCTGCGCGGCGGTGGTGCGTTGGCCATTCCCGCAGGCATC
Organism: Mesorhizobium yinganensis; assembly: GCF_040081985.1. Taxonomy (NCBI): domain Bacteria; kingdom Pseudomonadati; phylum Pseudomonadota; class Alphaproteobacteria; order Hyphomicrobiales; family Phyllobacteriaceae; genus Mesorhizobium; species Mesorhizobium yinganensis. Next base: position 245,658 of record NZ_JBEBMH010000009.1, read on the forward strand.
TCGCGGGTGCCTTTCTGGCAATTAGTTCTGGAAAACAAGATGAACGGAGAATGACGATGGCCTTGAAGCTTTCCCCCTCAATCAGCGAGGAGACGGTGGAGCATTTCGCGGAGCGCGATAGACAGACCGGCCAAATCGCGGACCCTATCGTCGTTGCCCTTGCCGGTGCCGTGAAGGCTGCACGCGAGGAAGGGACGGCGCTCGTCAATTTCGAGAAGGCTGCCTACGCTGACCGGACTCTGACGCCGGAAGCCAGCGTCCTCCATGTTGCCCAGCAGGCTTTGAAGACCGGCGAGCGCGTAGCAAAGCAGGTCGATAGTGCATTGCAGCGGGCAAAGGCGGAAGTCGCGTCGGTGGAACGGCGGATTGCCGCTCCGCCAGCCCCGAAGGATTTGGCGGGCTTGCATGTCGCAGGAGAAATCCGGGCCGCTCTCGCTCGCATGCCGGAAAAGGAGCGCGACGACGCCATCGCGAATGCGTTTGTGACCCAGAACCTTTCCGTGATCGCTGCCGTGCTAAACGGGCCAGCCTTCCTAAGTGGGATTGGCGAAGCCAAGCTGGGCCTAATCAGGGCGCGTTATCAGCGTGAGCAGTTCCCTGCTGACGTGAAGCGCATTGAGACGCTGGGCAAGGCGATCAGCGCGGCCGAGCGGGCTGGCTCACTCTTCTTCGCGTTCATCAAGGAAGCGGCCGACAGCCCGTCCGCTCAACTCGCTGCTGCTGGCGTGCGCCAGCGCGAAGAAGCCGCCGCCGCCCTACAGGCAGGATCAGGAGCGTAAAGATGGACAGGAACGCGATCTTTTTTCCAGACGGCTCGTTCGCCGCGCCGCGCCACGTCGCCAACATTGACGATATCCCCGAAAGCCACCGCGACTGGTATGAGCCGCACGGCGGCGGCCCCAAACCCTTCCGCCTTAAGCAGCACGTTTGGGCCGAGCTGAAGCCGCTTGTCGCGGAGATCGAGACCATTGAGCGCCAGGCGGTGGAGAACATCGCCAAACTCGACGCGAAGATAGCGGCCTCCAAGCTCGCCCGTCACAACGAGCGAGTCAGTACTGCGCTCAACGCTGAGTTAGCGAATGCTAATGTGCCTTCAGCTTTGGTCCGAGGCGCGGCCAGCATATTGCAGGAGAAGCATGAATTTCAGATCGAACAGGGCTACGAGGACGAGGCGGTAATTTACGCCGAAACCGTGGTCGGCCTCCAATCCCTCCCTGGGCTGGTCGAGTCCTTTCTCGAAAGCGAGGAGGGGACAGGATACCGGCCTAAGAGGGCTGCGCCGGAACCCGGCTACTTTTCGAACCTTATGGCCCAGCTTCGTCAGCGCAGGTAGGCCGGTCCGTGGACGACTCGCCGGAGTCCCTTATCCGCTTTTCAGGCCGGTTTGCCTTGATGCCCGAAAACACGCTCAAGCAAGCGCTGACGAAGCTGCGGGCGCTGGAAGCTGAGATAGTCCGCCTCAAGAAGATCGAATACGCGCACGACCACCTCTTGGAGACGTGCGACTTGCAGCGGTGGAAGCGGCTCAAGGACATTGAGACCGCCTACCGGCAGCTTATGGACCCCAAATACTTCAACAAGCTGGAGCGGCTCTACAACGAGCAGAAAGCCAAAATATACGGTGATCGCAATCGGTATCGCGAGGCGCTACAGCGTCAGCGGAACGGGGCAGTTTCGTGACTTTTCCCTGTGCATGGTAACGAAATAGTCACTGTTGTCTCGCTTGGCAGTGACCTGAGACCCTGAACTTCCTCCAGATTTGGGTAGAGTCCGTCGATCATGGAGACGGATGATGCGACCTTCGAGGTTCACGGAAGAACAGATCATCGGGATGCTGAAGGAGCAGGAGGCCGGTGCGAAGACGGCGGATGTCTGCCGCAAGCACGGCATCTCGGCTGCGACCTTCTACAAGTTCAAGGCGAAGT